>JAHFFN010000024.1 GCA_023247915.1 Candidatus Omnitrophota bacterium | reverse complement strand
TTGACCAATTCCGCCAGCGGATCCTGCAAGCGCCGCGCGATGGACACCGCGCCGCGCAAAGACACATCCATCGCGGGCAATTCTTCAGACGCCAGCGCCGAGGCTGAATAAACTGAAGCGCCCGCTTCGGATACAATCACTTTAGAAAAATGCAGCTCCGGATCGCGTTTAGCGAAATCCGATACAAACGCATCCGTCTCACGCGACGCGGTTCCGTTGCCAATCGCGACAAGTTCCACCTGATATTTTTTAATAAAGCCTGTCAAAATTTTGATGGCATCCATCCGCCTTTCTTCGGGCGGATGCGGGTAAATCACCGCGGTCTCCAACACTTGGCCTGCCGTTCCCACCACCGCGACTTTCACACCGGTACGAAAACCGGGATCCAACCCCATCGTTACACGCGAACCCGCGGGTGCCGCCAAAAGCAGGCTTCTTAAATTTTCGGCAAATACCCGAATCGCCTCTTCTTCGGCTTTTTCACGGAGTTTTAAAAATAAATCGATTTCTAAATGAATCCGGATCTTGTATTTCCACGCGTAAATCACCGCCGCCATAAGCCACGCGTCCGAAGGTCGTTTTTGAGACTCCACTTGAAAATGCTGTGCGACCGCGTGGATGTATTCGGCGTCCGTTCCGGCTTTGTCGGAAGAAAACTCGGCATAACCGTCAGTCACCAGCGTCACGTCTAAAATATTTTCTTTGCGCCCCCTTAAAAGCGCTAAGACCCGATGCGAGGGAATACTCCGGATCGCCTCACGAAATCCAAAATAATCCGAAAACTTCTCCGCCTCTGGATTTTGAATCTTGATCTCTTTTTTCTTAGAAACCATCCAACCTTCATTCCAAAATTTATTTCTTAAAGCCCCTAAGAGAACCGAGTTTTCTGAAAATCGCTCCGCCAAAATATCCTTGGCGCCCGACAACGCCGACGCGATATCCGGCACATCTTTGTCAGGACTGAGAAATTTCAAAGCTTCGACTTCGGGAAATAAGGACGGATTTTTTAAAAGGGATTCGGCTAAAGGCTCTAGTCCGCGATCCCTGGCGCTTTGCGCTTTTGACTGTTTTTTGGGACGAAATGGTAAATACAAATCTTCCAACTCGGCTTTGGTGGCGGCTTTTTGGATTAAAACTTTTAGGTTCTCGCTGAGTTTTCCCTGTTCTTCAATGCTATGGAGGACTTCCACGCGGCGGGATTCGAGTTCGCGCAGATATTCCAAACGATCGGAAAGCATTCTCAAATGCGTGTCAGTTAAGCCGCCGGTAGCCTCTTTGCGATAACGCGCAATAAACGGCACGGTGGCGCCGCCATCCAAAAGCTTGATCGCAGCCCAGACCTGGCGGCTAGTGACCGACAGCTCATTGGCTAAAATATGTTCTATGGAAGTACTAGGCGTGTCCAAAGCAGAAATGGTGGGCAGTACAGGGCTCGAACCTGTGACCTTCTGAATGTAAATCAGACGCTCTAACCCCCGCCAAAAATCTTGGCGGGTGCGCCACGCTTTGTGGCGCAAACTGAGCGCTTATCTTTTTTTTAATAAGCAATCTATTGTCCGTCGCCCTTGCCCTGTCTTTAAATACTGTTCTCGTTTAAGAGCATCCGATTTGGTCTGTAATTCTTCTGTGTACAACAAATCAAATGGTCTATTTTGTCTTGTCCAAGAAGTTAAGCCCCAGCGATGCCAATCCAAACGCTTATTTATCGATTTGGAAGTCATGCCAATATATCGCTTACCATTCTTCTGACTTTTTAAAACGTACACAATAAACATAATCTCATGGGCAGTACAGGGCTCGAACCTGTGACCTTCTGAATGTAAATCAGACGCTCTAACCAACTGAGCTAACCGCCCTTAAAGTTCTCTAACCCCCGCCAAAAATCTTGGCGGGTGCGCCACGCTTTGTGGCGCAAACTGAGCTAACCGCCCGAAATTTAAATATTATCGCCCAAAAATCTTCCCGCGACCTTCCCCACAAAAAAGGGACCCATTGATTGAATGTATTTGGAGGTTTGCTGGGTGCGTCTCATGTCCTGTATCAAACGTGAAATCGAATAAAGCTCTTTCGACAACACCCCCAGCACAAATTCATTGTCCCGCGTGTCTAACCCGTGGCAAGCCAAACGAATATCATGCGCCAAATCCCCGGCGCCGTAACCCATCCCGATCTTGGCGTGCTCCATCAAGATCCCACGCTGTTCCTCTTTGGAAAGAGTTTCAAACTCGCCTTTGCGGCGCAAAGGGTACCAAACCGCCCAGTCTCCGGCATTGGAAAGATTGCGACGCGGCTTTTTTAAAAGCCAATCTTCCAAATCCTGTTCAAAACCGGACGAATACGTGCGACCGATCATGGTGAATTCAGGGCGGGGTTGATATTTAGAAAAAGGTTTTGCATTTAAAAGGGCGCGGATCTTTGTGGTAAATAGCGACGGATCTTCCGTTAAAAAAAGAACGCCGACGCCGCGCGGGTCATTCACGTCCAAGTAAAGAACCGACTCGAGACCCGACTCCGAAAGAGCGCGGGTTAATTTTTGGACATCCTCGATACCGGTATAAACCAAAAGCTGGAGGAATAAACGGCGATCCATGGCTTGGCGTTGGCCGTTTTTAGGCGCGCCAAGTTCTTGAATGTCTGGAATCTGGATATCGGGAATCATCGCGGGAGCTATCTTAGCACAATCTTTATGCGGAATCGTTCCCGATTTCGAGCGCCTCAAAACCCGATGAAATCCCCGTCGATTGCTCGTCTTCCTCGGTCCACGCGCCTAGTTCACGAAGTTCCGCGATGTCTTCTTCCACCTCCGAAGCATTGGCGGTGCCGATTTGAATGCTTTCCATAATCGCGGGGCTTTTGGGAGATTCAAACGGCAAGCGCAACACGACAAATGACGCCAAAATCATCATCGTAAAGACGGGTACAAAAACTCTCGCGGATACGATTTCTGGAAGCTTGAAAACGCGCTTCTCTTCCCTTTTTTCGATTTTTTCAACGACTTGCGAAGAGAAATTTTTCATAAGTTCCGGAGACGGCATTTTCTCACGCTCTTTTTCGAGCGCCTTTTGCCAGCGTTTATCCGTTTCATTAAAAGATGAGTCAGACATCGGACACCTCCTTTACATCCATGGCCTTTAAGAAAGTCTTCATTTTTTGACAGGCCTGCCAAAGATTGGCTTTGACCGCTCCGAGCGTTAATTCTGTCGCTTCCGCAATTTCATCCAAACTCATTCCATCCAAATAACGCAGTGAAAAAATATTCTTCTGTTGAAAAGGAAGCTTCTGCAACGCGTCGTGAATCTTGACGCCCAATTCTTTATTTTCAAGCACCTGCCCGGCATTTTTTTCCTGGGAAGCCAGCTTGTCCACGATCGCTTGTTCTTCCTCTTTATCCGACCAGAACGAAATAAACACTCTGAACTTTTTCGTCCTCAAAAAATCGCGGCACACATTCATCAAGATACGATAAAACCATGTGTAAAACCGGCTCTCGTCTCTAAAATTGTTTAAATGAAAATACGCTTTCACAAAAGCTTCTTGGGCGCTGTCTCGCGCGTCCTCCAGATTTCCCAAAAGCGAAAAAGCCGCCCGTACCGCGCGAGACTGGTAAATCTCAACAAGCGACGAGAAGGCTTCTTTATCCCCTTCCCGTGCTTGTGAGATTAACCAGCGTTCGTCCATAAATTAATGACGGCCGCTCATACCACCCTGTCCCATTCCACCGGGATTGCGGCGTTCAGAATCTTGTCTTTTGCCTTGTCCCTCACCGGGTCTATCGCCTTGATTCTGGTTCATTCCTCCAGGCCCACGGCGTTCCCCTCCTGGGTTGCCCATCCCTCCAGGTCCTCCAGACCCACGACGCTCTCCGCCCTGGCCATATCCACGGCCTTCGCCGGGGCCATTATTGTCACGACGATCCTGCCGGTTTTCGGCGCGGTCGCGGAAATCTTCTCTCCGATCTTGGCGATCCTCGCGATGGTCTTTTACATCTTCGCGGTGATCCGCACGATCCTCACGGTGATCCCTGACATCTTCTTGGCGATCGGCGATGTCTTCACGACGGTCGCGGATGTCTTCTAATTTATCCTGCAATCCGCCATCATGCTTAGCATCCCAGATATCTTCCCTTTTGTCCGCGATATCTTCACGACGATCCCGGATGTCTTCGCGGCGATCTTGAATATCTTCCCGGCGATCCCGCACATCCTCTCGGTGATCCTGCCTATCTTCGGCACGGTCGCGGAAATCCTCTTTCCGGTCTTGCCGGTCTTCACGACGATCCGCACGACGCTCTTCTTTATTTTCTTGTCTCTCTTCCCGATTTTCGATTTTATCGGCAAGCCTAGGGTGATTCTCAAGGAATTTCTTATACTGCTCGGGATTGTTTTCCTTGAGATCCGCCAGTTTTTCTTTTTTGTTCTGCATCATTTCCTGAAACTTCTCAGGATTTTCTTCTTTCAAACGATGCAGCTCTTCTTTGCGCCTTTCCTGCATCTTTTCTTTCACTTCCTGATATTTCTCAGGATTATTTTCTTTGAGATTCTCGAGCTTTTCTTTTATTTTCTCTTTATGCTCCTGAACCGCTTTCTTAAAAGCCTCAGGATTTTCTTCCTTCAGCTTCTTCAGGTATTCCTTCGTATCGGCTTGTTTTTCATGAAACGCCGTCTTCGTTTCTTCGGCGTACAACACACCGGAGCTCAAACTGAAGCTCGCGATCACCAGCAGAGCTTTCCACATCGATTTCGTCACTGAGATCTTCATGGCCTTTGTTCTCCTTGTTTATTAGATAAGAGCTTTTTGTCTTCTGTTTGTTTAGACGAAAAAATGCCAAAAAGGTTTAATGGCTTTTTATAATTTTATAACTAATTGGTATCAAATGACTTATGAATCTACTATTCTAATGAAAAATGACTAAACTGGAGGTATAGCCATGCACGAAATTTTTTTGTCCGACGGGGCCGATCTCGCCATTAGCAAAAAAGCCTGTCAGGGGCAAGGGGCCCTTCATACTCTGAATCAACTTGGCATCATGATGGGATTCACCAAAAAACGCTTTGCCGCGACCGCAACAGCTGACCAACACGCCGCCGCGCGGGGCGCCATTTTCTGTGGAAAGTTTTTCGAGTGTTAATTTCAGGTCTTCGGTAGAGGTGCCCGCGTCGCGGATCTGAAATTGAAGCGTTTGCCCGAGTTTTAAATGCGCGCCAATCATGAGAGACCCGTTATCCGGGTCAAAACCCATGATATTGCGTATCAAAAAGTCGCCGCGCTTAAAGCTGGTTTGCTGTTCATTCATGACTAAGCCTACGCAGAGAGACTGCTCCGCCAGCGCGCGCTCCGTGTCACTCAACATTTCAAAAAGCTCACGCACGACCTCCAACGACGGACGCCCGGCCAATTCATACAGCACATTGTCATCCGCCTTGGTGACCACATAGGGTTTTCCGACCGGCCGGCATCCTTGAGAAACCAAGACTTCAAATTGAATATTTCCCGTCATCGCCAAACCCACTAGGCCTTCCAAATGAATGGTTTGGTTGAGACAAAGCCAATTGGGTTTATTCATCACCGCACCGGAAGCCAAGCCTCCGACCACCGGCAGTCCTTTATAACCTTCGTTGAAGGCCTGCAAAATCTTGGTCACATCGGTGCTCATCGGATCCGCCAGGCAGAGAAAATGAGGTTTATCGGTGGGATAAATATCAATCGCGTTGATGAGATCCGAACCTTGGTGCACGGATTCGATCGCTTCCGGGGTCATGGAAAAAGGGATGAGCTTCACATCGGGCAATTTCATGGCGAGCATGGAAATAGCCGGTTCCATCTCGATCTCGGCGTCCCCGGCGACGACACCGCTAGAGTTACAGCCAATCAATACTTGAGAAGGAAAAGCCACGGACAACTCCCGGCAAAACTCCTCGGGTTTTAGATTTTTATAGGCCTCGGAGACAAAGAAAACGAGCAAATCGCATGATTGGCCAGCAAAGGCCTTTTTCAGGGACGCGGTGCAGTCCGTCAGCGCTTTACGCCAATCGCGATTTTTAGAAGAAGCGTTTGAGAAAATTTTTGTCATAAAAGTAGTTTACCATATTTTAATTCAGGTATTTTCCTCAAAAATAAAGCCTAGGATTTTTCCATTGCTGGGATCTTTTGTCTTGGAAGTTAAGCGGGATTTTTGATCCGGCAAACAATCCTCTTCATAGCGCACCGAGAGTTTTTTGGGCGGTTTGGAGCGGTAATGCACGCGAGCAATGATTTCCTGGCCTAAATAACAGCCTTTGGTGTAGGACACGGTGTCGTCGCCAAAAACATTCAAAAGAAGTTCGTCTTGATAATCAATGCCTTGGAGGGGAACAAAGTTTTTCAGGCGAAAAAGGGTAAACTCTTCTTCGGTGGCGGAGGCAGACAAGGATTCTTTGGATAAAATAGGCGCTGTCCCCTTTTCCAGATCAAAATAGACCTTGGTGTCTTCTTTTTCAACCGTTGTTTGGCTCAAATCGAGGTATTTTTTTAAATGGGTTAACAATTTGTCGACAGCGGAGGCTTCTAGAATCACCGAGACTTCCTCCGGTGAATGCGCGATCTGATCAAACACCGCGACAATTTTTCCATGGATGTCGACAAAGGCGTTACGCGGGCGATCCAAAGTATTGGTGGTATAAGCCGACAGAAAGCTTTGGGCTTTGTTTTTGAAGACGAGAACCATTTTCGAATGGGCGTGATACAGCTTCACAAAAGCCTTTCTTTTAGAAACAGTATGCCATTTTTTGCTATAATCGGCAAAATGAGCTTTGTGAAGATTTTTGAAAATAAAAAATTTGAGGCGGTTCTCGAGCCAAACCCCTTGGCGGCGGGACACACACTCATTTTCCCCAAGAAAAAAATCGATGCTTTTTTTGATCTCGAGAACCGAGATCTCCAAGAAATGATACTCTTCGCCAAACGTGCCGCGCGGGCAGTCAAGAAGGCCTTCCCCTGCGAAAAAATCGGCGTCCTAGTCTACGGCCTCAAAACCCGCCACGCCCACATTCACCTCGTCCCCATCTCCGGAAAAAAAGGCGAGTTTCATCTCTTCCGCAAACGCAAAAAAGCCAGCTCCAAAGAGCTGGCTTTAGCTTCTAAAAAAATCAGATCTTACGCCGACCGTCCAACCTGACGGGTCTCTAGCTTGAGAAGCTGGAGATTATTTTCTATGGCTTGCGTCATAGGATGAATGGCGTATTGCAAAGCTAGGATAAGGCTTAGAGTTCCCTTCATTATCCCTCGTAGAATGGAGGAATCTGAAAGCCTTGTGCCGGAAAGGCGTTCCAAGGCTCTTGTGTATCCGGCTGAAGGATTGTTAGGATCTTCATTAGCCGCGTAAATGGCTAGTCGGGTAGCGGCAGCAAAAGGAAAAACACCATTTTCATCAAGTGGTGCTACAAGCACGTTGATGGCTTTACCTTGAACTAAGTTAGATGCAAGTCTTGAGGCTTTGGCATCTTTAAGACTCTCGGGCAATGTGGTGACAAATAAACTGCTGTCCCCTTGAGCCTGGAGGGCTGCCTGAATTAAAGAGAGATCTCCTTCTAAATGGAATATCACGCCTTTGCCGTAAGACTGAGTTTTCGCGAACTCTAAAGCGGCTAAGAGGCGTTTAATAAAGATCTCTTGGGAGGAGCCTCTAGGCAAGAAGTCTAGATTGATTGTAACGACTCTTTGGTCTTCCGAAAGAGCAATGCCTTTAAGGTCGCTGGAGACAAGATCATACATTTGGCTTGTCATGGCATGAAGTTCGGTGACGCTGATCTTAGTGCCACTTTCAAGAGTGATGGTTTTTTCGGATTTGTCGGCAGTCACTCTAATGACTTCTCCGCCCTCTTCTTTGGGTTCGGCGATGACTTCGGTGTTAGTGCGCGTGACCTTATAGACGGAGGCAGAGATACTGCTTTCATCGGCTAGGGCTACTTCGTGAAAAGAGCCTAGGGCTAAGATTCCGGCGAGTAAGAGGCCGCGGAAGAAACTTATACGAGTGCCAGCTGAAGTTTGAACTTTTTCAAGAGCAGGCGCTTGGACTCTCAACCTAGCTTCCACTGGTGTTGCCGGCTGAGCGGAGACAGCCAATCTCGCGGCCGGGGAAGTTGAAGTGACATTGGCCGGCCAGATCATGGGAAATTCAAAGTCAGCGGCGTTGGCTTCCAGATATTCCAGAGTGGCTAATTGGACTTCAACGCCACCCAGCTTGCTGACCTCCGCGAGACGTCTTAGAACTTTTTTGCCTTCGGGACTGCCTATAAGATTAACAACAGGGGTTGCTAGATTTTCCGAGAGATACGTCATACGGTTATCATCACCCATATTGTCGATGATAAATGTAATCGCTCCTGTCTTTTTGTGACGCGCCACCCCTAAAAGAGTGTGCTTGCCGACTGAAAAATAACTACTGTCCGGCCTTAGTTGTCTCACTTCTCCAGGTCGATCTTCAGGAAAATGCCCGGAACCTAATCTTGTTTCACCAGTTAAGAAGGACGCATAAGCCTGTTGATAGGTACCCGCAAAATGCGCGACAATGCCAAAATTAGGCGTGAGAACAAATCCATTAAAATCAGGATTGGCATCTGAGCGCGGATCAACACCATGAGAAAGGAAAGGTGTTTCTTCGGAAGCTTTTGAATGGATATAGAGATAGTCTTGACCATTGAATTGCTGTGTAAGAATCGTCTTGCCTAGTGCCGCCGCCAGAGCATTAAAAACAGCCAGATTAACTTTTGAGGGATTGCGATCCATGATATCAGGCGTATTTCTGATTTGCTCCGACACCGGATGCGATTCAGCTCCAGATTTCACAGACTGTTCCAGCAATATAACCCCTGTGTAAGTTGGCTCAAACTGTCTATTTGCTTTATTCATGATGGTAGTTTTGCCTTCTGAGGGAGCGGCGGGAGCCGCCGGTATTTTTTTCTCCTCTGCTGGACGAGTTACAATTGTCAACTCACCAGTCTGAGACGCGCCAGGAGAAGGTGGTAGCGGTCTAGCAACGCCAGCCACGGGGGCTTTTGCTGGGGCGAGCGCTTCTCCCACATTCTCTTTCAAAAATCCCTCAAGAGCGCGCTGGCCTTCATAAAGTTTCAAATCAAAAATGGGAGCTTTTATACCCTTAGCCGGGTCATCAAAACCTGACGCAATAGCCGTCGTAGATCCTGTGACTCTCTGAAATGGCTGAATTGCATTCTTGAACGCTCCTTGGGACTTCAGTCTATTCAAAAACGCAAGAACTTCTACGATCGGCCGAGGCAATGTAAGAGTTTGCTCTCCTACCTGGATCGATGTTTCCGACACCTCTACCTTCGGTGCCGCCAAACGCGCGGCGGCCCGAAGCATTGTCCGAAGTCGTCTCAGCTCTGCTTTCGCAGTCTCTAGCTTGGCATTGAGCTGAGTTCCGTCTTGTACATCTTCTGTCAAGCGCTCAATTTTTATTTGGGTCTGGTTGATCTCCGAATATATAAGTTCAATTCTAGCTAAAATATCTCTGGTCGAGCTTTCCCTCTGGAGCATAACAATTAAGCCACCAAGATAGTCGCTTAATTGTTCTAAAATAGTTGCCAATGCCAATTGTCTCGACCGCTGGTCATTGACCGTGGCGATCAAAACAGAAGTGTTTTTCTCACTGGAAGACGTGACATCACCGATTGAAGACTTAGCCTCCTCAAGTTGATGCACAAGGTTAGTAACGATCTGATCTTTATCAGAAGCGGATCCGGAGGCCGCCAACAATCCTTCGAGAATGGACTCAACACTTCCCAGCTTTACACCAAAAATTTCTTTTTGCTGCACGGCTCTGACTTCACCCAAAAGAGGCATGATAACTGCACGGAGATTTTCTTTTTGAGTTTTTCCCAGAAAACTTCTAAAACCTTCGGCATTTCTTATCCAAATATCCAAAAGAGCGGCTAGCGCTGACTTACGAGCTACGGCACCATTTAATTCGCCGATAAGGTTTACGAACGGAGCTCGCTTCTTCTTAGCAATCTCTTCCGCGGAGACATTCAAATCAATGCCAATGGCTCTTTGAGCGGTAGCAAGATCCGATATCACCGAACTCACAAGATCCGTTCTATCACTGATGATACTGAGTCGTGCGCCGAAAGCGGCGGGCTTGCTACTCATAAGGAAAAATACCGTGACGCCTGGCCTGACCTGGGTTGTCCTAAGATTAGGAAGAACTTCGTATTCAGGCGTTACAACTTTTAACACCTCTAAAGTACTATATTTTCCGTCGGGATCCAACTTCTCCAGTCTGACTGCCGCCACCATCCAATCAGCAAGCGCTGATTCTTGTTTATACGGACCTCCGAGAGGTTCAACCTTTATAGAAATAATCTTGGGAGCTGACTCTTCGGCAGATTCAGGAGTAAAGAAAATCATGACCCTGTCCCCTAATAGTAAATCAGCCTTTTTGGTATACAGTTTAAGATTAGACTCTTTGTTCCAAACATATGCCAGCGTCTCAACATCTTCCGGCTTCAAACCTTTGGCGGTAGCCCATTCTCTTAGTTTTTTTTCTGTGAATTTTACCAAAGTGGTCGGATGCTCAACCGTATAAATCTCGACCGCAGGATCCACCGCTACAGCCTTCACAGCACGCTTGGTGGGGCGCTTAACTTTGGATTGGGCTAAACGCGCACCGGTGAAACGTCGTCCTGGTTCTTCCGTCTCTTCAACATTTGATAGCAAAAATTCATCTTTATTGTCATCTCCGCCGATCACCACCCAACCCGCACGTCTTAATTCTTCCGAGGAAGGAAGTTCAATCGTTCTCTTATGTAATTGTGGGACTGTAGGGGTAACTTTAAAAACTCCTGAGCCGGCGGAAACCAAGCGCCATGAATCACCCAAAAATGTCTGAAGATCGGCCAGTCGCGCACCATGTGTTCCAGCCGGCAAGTAAACATCCACAAATTTTCTCAAAATCTTGGACGAAGAACCTGATTCTCCAAGAGCAATCCCGACTGCCTGCATGGAAGTGTTGAGCTGTCCGTAAGCTTCCCAATTCCGTGCCCATTCAGAAACTTGTCGTTCCGCCGCTTCATATTCTTCTGCCAAGGCACGAAGTCCCGTTACACTTACATTGGCCTGCGATCCTTTTAGAGCTTCGTTGTCCGCTAACGCACGGAATTCCTCAGAAAAAATCTGTATCAGAACCCCATATTTTGCAGCCAAGCGTTGTTGAAGTTTGGGATTGCCAGAAAGATTTCCCAGTTTTAATGCATTGTCGCTGAAATCCGCACTTTTTAAAAGAAGAGTGTCAACACTCTGAGTGATTTCACGGGCAACACCCAACTGATATTCCATCGCCTTCATGGACTCCCCTGAAACGCCTTGAGCGCCTAACCAGTCTTTCGCGGCTTTAGGTAATTCTTTATTCGTAACGGACTGCACATTGGTCTGAACCTTCCCGCCGAACATTTCACCGATCAGATCGGGGTTTTGATTGAAACGCGCGACATCCTCGATCGTGTCATGCAAAATAGCGGACAATATAAATTCAGGATCGGTGATACCAAGCCGTTGAATAAAATTCAATGCCGCCTGCAAGGGGTGAACGGGATAAAATTTAAGATCTTTCCGTAGAGCGCTGCCCTGTTCATTAAAAACGAGTTCGACGGCCTGAAAAATCTTGATTTTTTCTTTAGCTAATGACGCATTTGCATCGACCGCTTGCAACAATTCCGCTAAAACAGAGGATGTTTCGGCGATAGATTGATAAACCTTCTGTTCATTTTCCACAGTCGGTTGGGTCTTTTCCCATTGAATATTTCTAGCGGTATAGTTCGATTCCAATTTGCCAATTTGGACGCGAATAAACTCAGTATTCGTTGTGGCTTCCGACAAACGCGCGGCGGCGGTGGGAGTTACCGAAGTCTCTTCATCTATATCCACTCCAGACGTTCTGTCTAAATCTTCGACGGCGGATAAGCGAGCCCCTAGCAATTGCTTAAACATGTTTTCAACATTGGGGCGGAAAACACCGGCCAAATATTGTTTAGTAGCCGTCACAACATCATCGGCTGTTTGGCCGGCGGCGGTGTCAGGTTTTAATGGATCAACCCAGAAGAAATAATATTTAAAAATCGGTTCTGTGCCCGAACCGCGAATAATCATCAAAACTTGTTTTCCGGTTTCAATATCTTCCACAAAAAACCGGTAACCATCCTGCAAAAGCTCTCCCTGGCTGTAAAGCGGGGCTTCGAATTTATGATCGATTTTAATAATGCGGTAGCGGTCACCGATCATTTCACCCGCTTTCATCTCGGACAGTGCGGTCAAAACCTTCTGTTTATTTTGTTCCACCTCAGCCGGTCCTTGACCGGGAATTTTATACTTGGTCGTTTCATCACCCGTGTATCCATATTTTTCATAAATCGCCATCAATTTTTGATAAACATTTTGACCTTCCATGTAAGATTTGGAAGCGACGATCAACATATTAATCATACCGCTCAAAGAATCCTTTTCAGGATCGACGCCATTAAAAGTGCCGTAAGACTCTTCAGCACCGTAAGTGCTGCGACCCCATTGGCCGATTTTTCTCATATTGATAGATCCGAAATATTTAAAGCCGACCGGAACCACGACGATATTTTCTGGCTTCACTCCGAAAGACAAGGCAATGGTATCCAAAAGAGGACTTGTCACATGCGTTCTAATCAGAACAAAATTTTCGAGCATGCGGCGGCTTTCTTCACTTCCCGCGTCCGCCTCAGCTTTCAACGTCGAAAGAAGTTCGTGAAGTTGCACAACGGCGTTTTGATTGCCGTCCAGGTCTTTCCACTTCCCGTCGCCCATTTTAACGGTAACCACAAAGCGGTCTCCGTCTAAATCTCGGGCTGTCACCGTTTTAACACCCGTCGCTGTCGCTTTGTCGGCAAACGCGGCGGTTTTGTCCAAAAATCCTGCACGAGCTGGATCAAAATTTACATATTGCCAAGCTGGATGTCTTTGACCCTTGCCCTGATAATCCATACCCTCAGCGCTCTGGGGCAAAATGGTTTCGTCTTCAGGGATAAAGAAATCTTTTCCCTTCACAAGACCGATACGTTCTACGATAAAACGCTCTGTTTCTTCGCGGGTCGAACCATTTAAAGGTGTGAATACAAAATCAAATCCTGCCGCGCAGGCTTTTCGAATCACTTCTTTGAAACCAGGTTCAAACGCCTTTTCTTGTGCATCGAAATAATCGTTCAGGAGTTCTTCGTACTCGGCATCGGTCATTTCGACTAAATGCTCTTGGAGAGACTCTTCAGATGGAAGTGGTTCAATATCCTTTAGACTTCTCTTAAAGGGTTTTAGTTCCTCCACTTCATTCGGCAACAGCTGAGCTCCCGCCCAGTTTTGCAATTTAACGCCATTGTCCTTAAGTCCATTGTGGCTACCGGAAATCGTGAAACCTGCTGCCGGCGCGTGTCCGTATTTTTTCGCAAAATATTGCGCGGCATGAGCCACCAAAGGCGTGCTGAACGGTCTGACCTTAGGATTAAAGTAGCGAATGACTTTCACCCCTGCCGCGGCCATACCCACGGTCAAAATTTTGCCGTAAATTTCGGTGTTGGGACGAACTTCGCCAAATCCATACGCATAGGAATCAGCAGACAGGCCTTTGGATGAGAACATGAGGCGATAAATATCCGCGTACTGACGCATCAGCACTTCACCGATGTAATTAGGCCCAACGAGACCATTTTCCACATCTTCCATCGGCCCACGGAAACCGGCGGTGGTGGGCCAAATAATCCCCTCTTCCTTCAAAAACCCATTTTTTAATTTTGTATAATCTTTTTCATCCAAAAGTTTACGGATAGCGGCTTTATGTCTTGGTGATACGATAGAATCGTGCGCGGAAAGCCAATCAAGGACATTAGTCTCAATAATCGTCGCTTCTTTTTCCGACCAACGGTCTTTCTCTATTGGAAGCGTCTTGGTTGATTCCGCGATTTGCTTAAGCTGAGCCGCTTCTTTATCTAAATTTTCCGCTAAACGCGCGGCGGCCAGCTGAGTGATTGCCGGCGTATGCACTAAGGACGTTCCAAATTGAATCGTGCCCAGTCTCTTCATTACGACAACGTTGGCTTCAGTAATACCTCGGGCATGTAAATTGGCCGCTCCGGCGGACGAAGTATTGTAGGCTTGCACGCTCACAAGATCTTTTGGCTGAGAAGCGTTGGCTCCATGAGGCACATAAACCATCACATTCGTGAGAATAGGATCTTGTGTGCTAATAGTCCATTTTTCGCCTGTTTCAACATTTCTGATCGTGGATCGGACAAAGCCATCCGCGTCTGGTATGAGGCCCGTCAGACCAGCCTCCGTAGTCTCGCTGAGACGCCGTCCATTGAAAAAATTAGTAGCTCCTGTGGCTGGTAATGGCTTTTGATATAAAGTGAGGGGTTCTGCGGCAGACTTGACAACCCAGTATTCGGTGTTTGGCACCGTGAGTTCTAATAGATTCACATCACCAAATAAATAATTCGAATGTCTGCCAAAGGAGGCCAGCCGCTCCTCATCGCGCAGATTTTCAACCACCCATGACTCGGTTTGTTTATTTTGGGAAACATGGAATGTAATAGAAACTCTGTAGTCGCCGGCGACTTTGTTGAGCTCCTGGTGACTGACGATACCTTCTATCTGCGACGTATCTATGGAAAATGTCATAAATACACCCTCTGCATCACGACCTACATCCGTCAGAGCCCAAGGAAGTTTATTAAAAACGCCATGATTCGCGTGTGCGCCAGTCATTCGGATATACGGGGCATTCTTCACATCCGCGACACCGCCGTTAGCAAGAGCTACTTTTCCCTCCTCCATACGGCCTGTCCACGGACCCATCGTATGGGAACCCAAAGCTTCGGGTTTACCATTAGCGTCAAATAACTTTTGTCCATCGTTGGCGTCCCAGATTCGATTGGGACCTCCGCCTTGAACCAACCCTAAAACATTCGCACCAATTTCTGAGACAGTGATGCTATCTTTGCCTTCCGAGTCTAAACTGAGCTGCCACACCCCAACCCCTTGCACTTCCTTGCGGGTCAACACTACGTCCGCAGCCTGCGCTTTTTGTTGGATCTCAGCCACGTTTGTTACCAGTGGTGAGAACGCGAGCCGGGCGGCGGCGAAGGAGGTCATTTTTTCACCGTCGAAAGTGACTTGGTCATTGCCTTCAAATTGCTTGAATCCGGCTTCTTCCAAGCCTTGATAGATTGGTCCACGACTGCGGGAAATCTCAAATGAAAAATAGCCTCTGAGATGATGGCGTCCTGCGCCTTGAATCATGTCTTTAATGCCTTTTTTCGGCAAGGCGGGGATCCCTGCCTGTTCCATGAACGCTTCTTTTTGAACGCCTTCCGGAATAAATATAAATGTTCCGGAGCCAATTCCACCAGCTCCAGACGAAAATGAGGCGCCACCAAGTCCGCGAACTTTGCCGCGATAAGATTCGGTATGTTCGGAATAGGTACTTACGTCTTCAAGCTTTCTTCCCTGAGCGGCATAATCTTTATTAAGTTTCTGAAGCGTAGGGCTAGCGTCATAATATTCTTTGAATAACTTTGCGTATTCTCTTGCTTCGGGCGTCAGAGATTCATCCTCAGGGTGAAGCGCCAAAAATAAAGCTCGTTTAGTCATCTTGTCGCGAATATCCGCGTGAAGATTAAACGCGTTAATAATGGTTTTGATGTCTCTCTTTTTGATCGCTTCCACAATCTCGCCGGGAAGCGGCAATGTCTGCACATGCGCCAACCCAACAGGATCTCCGACGGAATTTAAGAGCATCCAAAGATCATTGGTCAAAGACGCGGTGCGGTTAATCACCGCTTTTCCATTTTCAAATTCTTTGTCCACAACCAACGCCAGATGGCTCTCAAGCCAATCCAGATCCGCGTCGCTCAAATCCGGAATTTCTGTCAAAGCCGCGTAGTCACTGTAAGCTTTGCCTTCTTCGGGACCAAGCCAAGACAACCAATGATGAATCGCAGCGCCAGGGAAAAGAGTGCTGGCGCCTTCTTGACCGCCGGTATGATTGTTGAGAAGTTCATTTTCAATTTTTACTTCGGTGTAAAGAACTTGGCCTTTAGAGAGAGGTTTTTCAGCCAAAATTGAAGCTAGATCCACAATCCCGGCCGCATAAGCGCCTGAGCTTCCAAAGCCTCCGACCACGGAAGTGTAGGCTTCTTCCCCATCTTCACTCTTTGAATCCGGAGCCATAACATATTCCAGCGTTACTTCTAGACCCGTAAGACCGTAGAGATTTTGAAGAGTATAAGCCGCCAAATCAAGCGTCCCATTTTTTAATTGTTTGGTATGGCCGGGTTTGTCGCTGTCCACAATCTGGGCTTCTCCCTCGGAAATATACTCATAAGGATGATCAAAATCAAAACGACCATCGGGATGATGGGGAGATTTATAAATAATCTTATTTTTATTCGCCTCACTCGTGGGACGGATTGTGATCCGGATCGCCTGTTTACCGGCAATAGTCAATGTGCTGGGAAATAGTTTATTTTTGAGGAAGGTGTATATTTTTTGAAAAGCATTCAAATCATGGCTCGAACCGCCGTCCACGCCACGCAATTCATAAATCCCAGAAATTTGCTGTGTCGGCGATGCCAAAAGTTTCTCTCTTGCGGAGTAAGGATTTTCCACGCGCACACCGGAGTCTTCGCCATTAGCCATCAACACTTTCGGTTCCTTGGATGCCAATGGAGCGAGCCCCACTTTTTTACGAAATTCTTCGGTTCCGGTTAGAAAACCAAGGACAGAACGAGAAAATGCTTGGCGAAGGACACGAGCCCCCAAAACCATTTGGCGAGCCTTCCGGAAACCCACTTGTGTCAAATCTGCCAAGCTGCTCAACCGTGCCGCGACAAAATTAGGATTAGTGGAATCAAAAGGTAGTCCATCTGTTAATTCCCTGATGACTCGCTGAAGCTCCATCTCATTAGCAGGAACAGAAGCAACGGTCTTTTCATTAGGCCAGTCCACGTGGTTAGGATAAAGTCTTCCCTCATGTTCAATAAAGACAACGCGCATGAATAAGGTATCATCGCCACCCCAAGTAACATTGTAACTAAGCTCAAGATCTGAACGTCCTGGTTTGAAATCCATAAAAATCTGCAGATCAGTTTCGTCTAATAGCAGATTGAATATTTGCCCGCCCGCAGTTACTGAAAACTCGGAAACAATCTCAAACCCATTGCCGGAACGAATAAACTTCGCACTTCCAGGCACTATCTGATCGGAAAGTCGCGCGGCTTGGCCGGGAGCGGCGGACGCAGGCAATTCAAAAGTCTCGTATCGGACGTCATGAAGTTTGGCGATATCGATTTGTCCATCTTTTGTTAAGAAAGGCGCTGATGTGACATACTCAAAAAATACTAAGAATTTATGAGCTTGATTTTGCGGGTCAAATTTAAAACCAAGCATTTTCGAACCCACTGTTAACGCTTCCCACTCGGCTTTACTGCCAATCGCGTTCAGAACTTCCAAGTACTCTTTCGGCGTCATAAAAAACCGGATCTGTTTGGCCTGTTGAAGCTCCACCCCTTCAAAAATCTCCGTCAACTTGGCATCCACCTGCTCGGACAAACGCGCGGCGGCGTGATGAGTGAGATGTTTTTTTGATAAGAGTCTGGCGGTTCTTCCTGTGCTATAAGAGTGGCTCAATCTCTCGGTGAAAATCGTCAACACCTTGCCTGTGTGAGAAAGATCCAGATGAATTGCCGGGGAATTTAAATCTTTGCAAACGAAAATCGGGCGTTCTTCTTGCATATCCGCAACCTCGACCGTCAAATCCTTGGGCGAAGAAGAAGCGGTTGCTATGTACCGACCGTTGCCTGAAAAAACAATCTGGGATACAGAGCCGGATTGAGTCTTAAATTTACTGCCGGCATTCTGATCAAAATAAGAAGCTTTAGGTTCGCCTAGAGTGTTGAATATCTCCGTGTCAAAAACCTCCACAGTCCCAAATTCATAACCAACAACCAACTTATGCCCATCCGGAGAAAACTTGACGGCGCTAGGTCTTCCGGAGTCAGCTAAATTCCCATTGGCAGAACCCTGCAGACTCTCTGTTTTAACATCCCATAAATAAAGAGAAGCACTGGTAGCACCCCTGTATGAAAAACCAACTATCTTCTTACCATCAGGAGAAAGTGTCGCCTTTTTCAGTTTACCTGCGACATTGATAGGAATATTTTTAGTAATTTCTTGCTCAATAGGATCCCAAATAATGAACTTTTTCATCGTTTTCGAGTAAGCCAAAAGAAGCGGCTCTCTCTTACTCGGCGTTACTGAATTAAACCCTTCAAAACTCGGCGTCACCAAATCAAACGCTTCAAATCCCTCAGGAAGACTCTCAGCATACTCCGACATTGTCGACAGCCGAGCGCCTACCGAGGTCTCATCAGAAAATTCGATGTCTTTGCCGGATTGTTGGATAAAAGCACGAATCATACGGCGAATCGCCGGTAAATTTTTCTCTAAAATTTTCCTGGAATTCTTTTCCCTCGGCATGCCAGCCCATCGCAAAGTGATCGCTTCTGCTTCGACATAGTATTCCAAACGTAAAATACATAATTGGCCGATAATATCAGCATTCTTTTTAAGTTGTGTTTTGTCATAAAAATAAAGCTCAGAATACTCAGACCTACCGGATAGCTCCAATACCTTTACAGAAGAATCTTTTACAAAAAATGCCTCTTGATCGTGACGAAGATTTTTGCCTGCAAAAACTGTTCTAAATGCGGTAGTGCTATTTCCCGTTGGGCGGGCGACAGCAGGAATCTTGACCTCTAATTTCTCAAAATGTTCTTCCAGAACCTCAATCTTATTTCTTAATGTTCTTAATACTGGGGCGGAAGCACCTTTCATGCTGTAATACGTAAGCAAGAAGAGCGCGCTAAGATTCTCATTGAGTTCTTTCATTAAAGCAAAATTAGCAGTCTCTTTTCGGTCGATTTCTTTAATGACCGCCTTAATACTTTTGAGCGTTTGTTTAATTGGTTGTGTCACTTCTTTGGAGTCTAACGGCCTGCTTCTTCCTGGATCATGCGCACCCACCAGCTGTGTTTTCAATCTTGCTTCGTTCGCTGAAAGCCAATCGGCTAACTTAATAAGATCGGCTTTAATTTCTGCCAGGCGGGCAGCGGATTGAAGTCTTGACGAAATATCTTTAGCGGGAACAAATTCTCTGCTTCCCTGGAAATCAGAGTCGCCGCCGGTAATTTCTACCTCAATACCGTCCCCGTTGATTTTTTTAACAACGGCAGGTAGCCATTCAGGCATTGCTGCGCCTTCGGAGGTAGTGAGAACAAGAACCTGTACATGCTGTCCTTGGACATATTGAACATCAGTAGTTGTTGACAGTCGGGCGCCGGCAATAGGAGCCCCCAAACTTACTTTTATTTTCTTTAGATTAGTGCGTAACACTCCCACGTAAGTCCGCATATGAGGACTAGTCAATTTAAAGAAATCCCGATCTAAACGTTCTTCACCCTTTCTAAAAGGTTCAACAACGCGCTCAAAATCAACAGGAATACTTTGTTTTTTAGCCATCTCTAAAATTCGAGCGACCGCTACCAAAACATCCCATTGAGAATGAAAATGGTGACGTGGATGGTGCAACTGATCAAGTAAATGAAAAGCGGATTTGACGGCTTTCAAAGGATCAAGCTTCGAAAGAGCATTCAGTGAAGCCACGACAACAGCGGAACCATTGCTATCTAAACCGTATTTGATTAAAGCACGAATAGCCTGGGGGTTGTTGCTTCCTATCACCCCAAGAATCCCAGCCAAGCTTTCTTGTACGGCGGGATAAATGGTTGTACTAAAAACCTCGACAACTCTTTTGATATCGCGGCGAGCTATCTCCGGATCTCTCAGCCAGATTGCTACCTCCTTATCACTAGCTGGACGGAGACTGGCATAATGTTCAAGAAACGCTTCTGATTCACGGGTCAGCCGCGCGCCGGATTTAGAGCGTATTTTTTTGATAATATCTCGAATATTCCTTTCAAAATTTCCTGACTTCTCGGATTGACCTTTTACGGTATCCATCAGAATTTGCCACTCCTCCCGCTTATCGGTACGAAGAGGTTTAATAGCCATTAAGCTGTCGGTTACTTTTCTAAGTCTTTTTTTGTGATTGGTGAATAAACGATTTGTATATTTTTTAAGCGGTTTATAATTCGCAAATGATAGGGCTAGCGAGCTGTCCTTAGTGCCATACGCATTGAGCTCCAAGGAACCAAATAAATGATCCAAAAATTGCTCAGCGTCGAGTTCGGCATTATCGATCTCATCGAAAGACTTGATATTACGGCCATAAACCTGCTTAATGCCGGGCATGGCAAATAAACGAGCCAATTGCAAAGCTTCCTGAGGAGTAAAAATAAATTGATCGTGAGGTCTGGCGTGGACATTAATACCCTCTACTCCCGAATACTCTTCTAAAATCCATCCTGCTAAACCCAGGAGCTCCATTCGTCCACCGTGATAACTTAGTGACCAGTACTTCTGGCGACTTCCCGTGTATGTCTTGAAAGTCTCTTGGGCTCTTTTTATCATTTCACCGGCTAAAAATGGGCCGAAGATATTGGAAGGACGCGCATATAAATCTCTTGCAGTCGGTGTCCCACGAGTCTGGTTTAATACACTGCGTTCATAAAGAAGAAAATCAAGCAGTTCCGTGGGCGTCAAATGGGCATTCTTCGCATACTCAACGACAGCGAAGGGAGATTCCCACACGGTGGGGTGGTCAGGTCGGCGAAGTTTTCCTGACAACCGCGCGGCGGCAGGTGTGCCTGGAGCAGGAGGATCAACTTTTAGGGTTGGAGCTAGTGAAATAGTGATAGGGCCAACTTTTTCAAGTTGAATGAACCGTCTGTTATCAGCTTCTTGGCCGATATTCCAGATACGAATCCTTGAGGACATACCCAATAGAATACCTGCAGGAGAAGTAGCTTCATTGGTGGAATAGAAAAACAGGCTCTTTTCCCCTTGGCTAGTGCCATTTTGAGAAAAATGTTCTACAACAGCGACCTTGGTACCAAGACCGGTACTCGTCGGATCATAAGTAATGCTTTTTATAATTAAATAACCGTCTTCGCCAAGATCAACTTTTTCTCCCTCATAAAATTTACCCTTCCCTATAGGCGAGAATGTCAAGCGGGCGGCGGGCGATTTGACAAAACGAATGTAGGGAGCGGCTACACTTCCATTTTCAGATAAAAACCCTATATTCGCGTTATCTAACTTTTGCGCCATGAGCTCATACGCGTTGGGATCCAACGTGACGGTGAAAAATTTATCATTTTCCAAGGTGGCAGCTGTCGGTGGGTCAAATTGAACTTGAATCTTAAGATTAGCACCCAATCCAAAAGCCACAGTCGGCTTAAAAAAGCCACCATTGTAGTTACCTTTAGCGGACAATACACCGCTTCTTTTGAAATTTAGAGACACAAAACCAGGAAGGTCTTCAATGTAATTGCGGCCATAAATTCTAAGACCACCTTGATTCAGCTCAAACTGTATAAACTTGTAAAAATATCCATAAGTTTCAACTTTAAATCCATTTTTAGTCACGGTAACTACTGATTTACTTCCTAGGATTCTCTTCTCACCTTTAGATTTTCTTACCTCGGCTAGTAATTTTCTAAAACCTTTGCCAGGATTCGCTAAATCAATTTCAAAAGAAGGTGCTTCCGATAAACGCGCGGCGGCTGGAGTCGGGGGAGTAGGGCTGACTTTTGGGTTTATTTGAATAACGGCAACACTAGGCTCTATTTTTTCAAGCTGAATAAACAATTTTCCGTCGGCTTCTTGGCCAATATGCCAAATGCGCACCTTTGATTTACCAAATAAAGTACCTTCTGCTTGATAGAAATAGACCTGTCTTTCAATTTTACTGGTGCCCTCTAGAGAAAAGTGCTCTACCATAGCCGTCTTAGTGCCAAGACCATCGCTTGTGGGATCATAAGTAATGTTTTTTATGATCAAATAACCGTCTTCGCCAAGATCAATTCTTTCTCCTTGGTAGTATTTACCCTTGCCCATGGACGAGAATTCTGGTGAGGATGACAAACGAGCGCCAACCGGCACATTTTCTTCGATTAATTGGTAGGCTTTATTTAAAGCATCCACAAAAATACCCGAGGCGGAACTTGTGACATCCCGAACGGAAGAAGCTGGTTGCCATGAAATAAATCTTGTCGTTTCTATTAATAATTGTTGATTAAATGATTCATTGCCCACACCGTCTTGATTTGGAAAATTGGGTGCTTCCAAATAAAAATGAATGAGATTTCCATCTGCTCGCGCATGAATACGAAGACCAAAACGGTAATCTGCCCAAGCGCCATCGAGTTGCTTGGCAAGACCTTCCGCATTACTCGAGAAGCTCATACTGGGACTTCCGGGCGCGCCAAAATAAGGATTTATCTCATTTAGATAGGCGTGTATTTTGAGTGCAAACAAAAATGTCCTGGTTTCGTCCGTCCCCAATAATCGTTTAACGTAAAAATAAGGGGGGTCTGTATCAATCGCTTCATCCATTTCAGCCGTAGGCTTTTTTCCTTTAGCAAAAGTTTCAGACGTAATAGCCCAAGGCTCTCGGATCCGTTGCAGAGCTTCCTTAACCTCAGGCTTTGCCAAGTACGTTTGTTTGAGCGCATTCCATTCAGCGTCTTCAGCAAGAGGCGTGCTAGCCATTTTTTCGAGGCGAGAAAACAATGCCAACAAATCAAACTCACTCGGAGACACCCAAAATCCAGGAGTCACTGTAGTAGGGTCTACTGCCGTACCTGAGGAAGTAAAACCGGTTCTCGTTTGAGGCGAACCCTGCGAAATTTCTTGAGAGAGTTGGATTTGAAGTGCCCGCGGCGCAACTTCTCTAGTATTGGAACTTGCTACTTCCGGCGGAGGTGGCCACGCATACGCGGAATGCTTTTTCAAAACAGCGTTCATTTCTTTTTCTAAAGTTTTCAGATCGACGCTCAGCCGGGCGCCGGTAATCCTTGAAACTAGCTCAGCGGATGTCGCCCGACGCAACCCAACCGTCGTAAAAACTTGAGTCCAGGGTTGTTGGACAAATGCGGGGTCAGCGCCAAAAGCTTTTCTTAATTCCTCACGAACCCTCGAAAAACTCGGATCACCTTCGCTGAACCAATAGGCATTTCCAAATATTGAAGTGCTATCGCTAAAGTTAACAGCCAGTACTCCGACTAGCTCTCCATTCATCTGAGCTTCATAAGAAATATGTCCTGACGCATGAGCCTTTGGAATAAAACGAACCACAGTATTGATATCAGGCGACCAGATCAACGGAGTATCGACAGTAAGCGTCGTAGTATCTGCCAATCGAGCACCATGGTGGACTTCAAAAGAAAGTGTAGGCTCGCCGGACTCAGCCTCCACCTTGACATCGGCATAGACAATCGTAGAGAGTCTTCCTGGGGAGAAAGCTCTGGAACCCGTTTTTGGGGCAACCTCTTTTAAAGTAAGTAAAATCCGATGACCTTCATATGGGATCGTGGCTGTTTGACCCAACCCTACCCACTCGGTTTCACGAGTCGCTCCACCCAATCTTCCGGGCAAGGTATAACGAAATTGAATTGTAACACTCGGACTGCCAGGCCCACCCCCCATAGGACCGGTTCGAACATTTAACCAATTAAGGATGTTCTCCGGAGCGGCTTCATTTAATGTATGAAAATAAAGCGAGTCGTCACTTAAATTGACCCTTTGTATGGAAGTAAGGCCTTTTGAGGGCGACTCTGCTGTTGCTGTCAATCGCGCACCGCCGGGTTGGAGATCAAGAAGCGCTTGTTTGACCACGGTCAATGCTCTTGTGATTTTATTCATATCAATAACTGAATCAGGTTTTGCTGATAAAAGCATTTGCGTGTCCATCAAACGTCGGCTGGCTTGCTTCAAAGCAGGGATCGCTTTTGATTCTTTTAATCCTGCCAACACCTTGGCCATATTCGCCAGGGCTGAATAAGAAGTCCTAGGATCTTCCAGCTGCTCTATCATGCCGCTAACAATCATTTCCCGTTGAGGATAAGTTTTAAGACCGACGATTAAAGATTGCACGGCTGCGTTTTGATTACTTTCGGAGGCAGAAGAATTTTCAATAACATCCAATGCAGAGATAACACTTTTACTTTCACCGACTCCTTGGGCAGATCGCTTTATGGATTGTACGTCGGCCTTGGATAATGGCTTGGGAGCAAGCTCCGGACTTTTTTGTTTAGGATTTTGATTGAAATATAAAAGCAAACCGCTAAGAACTGTTGCGATAGGAAGAAGGATCCAACCATGACCGTTGCCGTTTTTTGACAATCGCGCAGCGGGCTTCGAAACGACTAGCTGAAGCGCTTCGAGAATAGTTGCTTTTCCATAGATTTCGGAATAAATTCTGCTGCTAGGCACATTTAAATACCCCATCATTCTGCCTTCGGATTGAAATTGTTGGAATTGAGCTTGCTCGTGGGGCTCTATCTCCCTGCTGAGAACCACAATGGGGATATGAAATGGTGTACCTTGTTTAGGATTTACCTCACGAATCAGATCGATGGCCGTAACACCACCCAGAACATGGCCGGTAAGAATGACGTCAGGGGTGGCTTCTGTAACCGCCGTTATTGCTTTTTTGAAATCCGAGATAAAGCGAATTTGTAATTTTGGATTTAATTTACCCGCTTCACTTAGTTTTCTAAAATTTTTCCTTGTCCATTCAATGGTTCTACTATCCATACTTGTACTGACCACGAGTATTGTTTCGATCTCGCGAATATCTCGGAATATCCTAGCCGAAGTCAACCGGGCGCCGGTCGATTTGGTTTTAACTAAAACTTTGGCTCTGGGACGAAGAGGATCGGACTTGCTTGGGGTAGTTATAATCCAACCAGCGGCGGCGGCAATTCTAGCTATAACACTAGGTGATGGCTTCGATTTCTTATTCGCCATCCTCGCCCCCGCAAAACCCACTTGTGGATTCCGCCCAAACGCTTGAAGCTCGGAACCAACGAGTGCCGCTCCCGATTCAAAGAGTCTTAAGGTGTGGCTTGAGGTTAAAAGAGTAGCGGGTATCTGAGGAAGAGTTTGATTTAAGAGAAGTTTCTCGTATCTGGGCATGTTTGTTTCTTGAAGCACTTGAGGAGTAATGGACACATACGAGATGTTTTGGTCTTTAAGGAGTGCTTTTAAGCTTGGGGTATGGAAGCCTCCGGTAATCAAAACAGCAGATTGTCTGTCATTGCGAGGAGACGAAGTCGACGAAGCAATCTTCTTAAGCATGGCGTTAATAAAGTGTTTGTCGCGTTCAAAGGTAAGTTCATAGAAGTCTTGGGAGTGTTGAACGATCTGTTCATAGCCTTCTTCCAAGAAGAGGGCTCTCTCATAGTAGGTCTGTAAGTCCATGATCTTCTTGTTTAGGAAGCCGGTTAATTGGGTGATGGTGAAGTCTTGGGTGGTGGTCTTATAGTCTTTGTATTCTTCGGGGGTTAAGGTGAGTTTAAAGAGTTTCTCAAGGAGATAGACATTGGATTGAGATTTGATGAGAGTCTTCTCGTCTTGGGTGGTAGAAAGAGATTGATAAAGGGCTTCCTCTAAGCTCTTTAGTTCTTTTAGGATTCGAGAGGGGTTTATTTCTTTGGAGTATTTAAGATAGTCAAAGTATTTGGAAAGTTCGGGATAAGAAGAGGGGTTATGGAGTTTCTCTTCCAAGAGAGCGTAGAAGGCTTGGCTTTCTTTATCTTCCCCTTTTAGTCTTGAAGGGTTTTTAGAGAGTTCTAAGAGTTCGGTTTGGTCTTCTTTGGAGAGAGACTGGATGGCTTTTAGTTGTTCTTCGGAGGCTAGTTTAAAGTTAATCTTGTCTTCTTTGGCTTTAAGGGTGCTTAACGCTTTAAGAGCGGGATAGTTGTCGAGTGAGACTCCAAAGCTTTGGGCTTTAAAGGATAAGACTTCAAAGAAGTCGGTTAAAGAGAGGTTTTCCTTTAAGTGTTTGGTGGACAACTCATCTAGCGATAAAAGAGCTGGGTTGTAGAGCCTGGGCTTGAGTGTGTTTAAGGTGTTTTGGATTCTTCCTAGATAACTTAAGAATTTTTGTC
Organism: Candidatus Omnitrophota bacterium; assembly: GCA_023247915.1. Lineage (GTDB taxonomy): Bacteria > Omnitrophota > Gorgyraeia > 2-02-FULL-51-18 > 2-02-FULL-51-18 > JAHFFN01. The sequence goes on along the minus strand of JAHFFN010000024.1, from coordinate 281 downwards.
TTTCTTGGGCGACAAACTTGTAGTCTTCTAGGGACTTCTTATAAAGAGCCATGTCTTCCACACCCCAGATGGTGAAGTCTAATTGACTTGTAAGATCTAGGTACTCTTCCCCGTGGAGGACACCGTCTTGGAGATAGTGCTCTGAGATTTGTTGGCGTTGTTTAGTGGTGCCGTATTGCCTAAAGGAAGTAAGAGAGTTGTCTCCCAGACCCGCTTCGACAAATACATAGTGGGGTTTATTATTTTGTTTTAAGAGTACTTCTAAAGTTTTGGCTAGGTTC
>JAHFFN010000066.1 GCA_023247915.1 Candidatus Omnitrophota bacterium | reverse complement strand
TCTCGTCGTTTCAGCCGCAGACGGCCCAATGCCTCAAACCAGAGAGCATATTCTTCTAGCCCGTCAAGTCGGCGTTCCTGCCGTTGTCGTATTCCTTAATAAATGCGACACGGTGGATGACAAAGAACTCTTAGACTTGGTTGAAGTGGAAGTCAGAGAGCTTCTCACCAAATACCAATTCCCCGGCGACAAGATTCCCGTTATCCGCGGATCAGCCTTAAACGCTTTAAACAATCCCACAGACCCCACACACATTCAATGCATCGTCGACTTAATGAAAGCAGTCGATGAATATGTTCCCACTCCCAAGCGCGAAGTGGAAAAACCTTTCTTGATGCCTATTGAAGATGTGTTCTCAATCACGGGTCGCGGAACCGTCGGAACAGGCCGCATCGAAAGAGGTGCTTGCAAAGTCGGTGACGAAGTAGAAGTAGTCGGAATCAAAGCCACCAAGAAAACCGTTATCACCGGCATTGAAATGTTCCGCAAACTTTTAGATGATGGTCAAGCAGGCGACAACGTCGGTCTTCTTTTAAGAGGTGTTGAAAAGACCGACCTAGAACGCGGTCAAGTTCTTGCAAAGCCTGGATCCATCATGCCTCATACCAAATTCAAAGGGGAAGTGTATATTCTAACCAAAGAAGAAGGCGGACGTCACACAGCCTTCTTTAACGGATACAGACCCCAGTTTTATTTTAGAACAACCGACGTGACAGGCATCATCCAACTTCCTAAAGACGTGGAAATGGTTATGCCTGGAGACACCGTCACCGTTAGTGCTGAACTGATTACTCCCATCGCCATGGAGAAGGAACTTCGCTTCGCCATTCGTGAAGGGGGTCATACGGTTGGTGCTGGGGTTATATCGGAGATTTTGGCATCATAAAGAATTTTCTTGCAAGATAAGAGGTTAATATGAGAGAATTTGTAGAATTTGAGTGCACCACTTGCCGCCGTCGTAATTACACGGGGGATAAAAACAAAAAAGCGCATCCTGAGCGTTTGGAACTCAAAAAGTTTTGTCCGTTTTGCAGGAAACACACTGTTCATAAAGAGCAGAAATAAAAGATAAGATAACTCTAGCGGAAAAAAAATAAGAAATCCCGCGTAGGGTGTTTTATTCTTTTTTTATAATGGTTGAAAAACCTGTGTTAGGCCAGTAGCTCCAATTGGTAGAGCGGCGGTCTCCAAAACCGCTTGTTGGGGGTTCGAGTCCCTCCTGGCCTGAGATTGAGAGTTATTTTGGAGAGTGGTTCGGCTGGGGACTCGAAGAGAGCCGTCGAGCTTGTAATAAAAGTCAACGCGACCTAATGGAAGCGTTGACATCCACCGAGGCGGCGAATGGCCGACCGGAGCCCCGCAGGGGCGGAGGCGCCGAGTCCCTCCTGGCCTGAGATTGAGAGTTGTTTTGAAGAAGTAAGTTCGGCCAGGGACTCGAAGAGAGCCGTCGAGCTTTAGGCTTATATATAAAGTGGTAGGGTTCATGATAAATAAAGTTCAAAATTTTTTTCAAGAAGTCCGCGTCGAAATGCAGAAGGTTACGTGGTCGACGCGCGAAGAGTTGATGGGTTCAACGGCCGTGGTTTTGATGACGATGTTGATTCTGTCTACGTTTATAGGGATAGCAGATTTTATTTTTTCACAAGCGTTGCATTTTATTTTAAGGTGATAGGTTGGTGGAAGTGTCCTCTAAACATTGGTACGTAGTTCATACGCAAACGGGCAGAGAAGAAACCGTTAAAACTACGCTTGAGAGCCGCGCGACTCAAGCGAATATGTCGGATAAAATTTCTCAGATACTGATTCCTACGGAAAAAGTGTCAGAAATCAAATCCGGCAAAAAGACTATTTCTACCCGTAAGTTTTTTCCAGGTTATGTCCTTATTGAAATGGAAATGACGGACGAATCCTGGTATCTGGTAAAAAATACGCCAGGCGTAAGCGGATTCGTGGGCTCCGGAAAAAAACCTTTGCCTTTGAATGAAACCGAAGTAACTTCCATTATCAAACAAGCCGAAGAAAAGAAAGAAAAACCGACGCCTAAAATCGTGTTTGAAAAGGGCGAAAATATTCGAGTCAAAGAAGGTCCTTTTGTGAATTTTAACGGGACAATCGAAGAAGTAAATCCTAACAAAGGAAAGCTGAAAGTTATGGTCGCAATTTTTGGCAGAACAACGCCGGTGGAATTGGAATATTGGCAAGTGGAGAAAATCTAAGTCATGGCAAAAAAAATTAAAACAACCGTTAAATTATATTGTCCGGCCGGACAGGCAAATCCCGCTCCTCCAGTTGGCCCCGCGCTTGGTCAGCACGGCATCAATATCATGGAATTTTGCAAAGCTTTCAACGAAAGAACCAAAGAGAAAGCTGGTTTGACCCTTCCCGCGGTTATCACGATTTATGAAGACCGCACGTTTGATTTTATTATCAAGAGCGCGCCAAGTTCTGTGCTTTTAAAAAGAGCCTGCGGCGTAGCCACCGCTTCCGGCGAGCCGAATAAAGTAAAGGTTGGAAAAGTTACCAAAGATCAGCTGAGACAAATCGCTGATGAAAAAATGAAAGATTTAAACGCAAAAGACGCCGCTGGCGCCGAAAAAATATTACGCGGAACAGCCCGAAGCATGGGCATTGAAGTCGAGGGATGACCATGAGCGCCAAGCAGACAAAACGCAATAAAGAAAACGCCAAGCTCGTAGAAAAAAATAAATCATATGAACTTCGCGACGCGCTTAAAATTATTAAAACTGCCGCGAAAACTAAATTTGACGCCACCGTTGAAATTCAATGCAAGCTCGGAGTTGATTTGACGGCTAACGACCAAGTTGTTCGCGGCACCGCGGTTCTTCCTCATGGCCGTGGAAAAATGCCCAAAGTTATTGTTTTTACAAGAGATGAATCCGGTAGAGAGGCAAAAGAAGCTGGCGCGGATTTGGTTGGCGGTGATGATTTGATTGAGAAAGTGATGGGCGGTTGGATGGATTTTGACGTGGCCGTCGCCACGCCTTCCATTATGAAAGACGTTGGAAAGCTTGGAAAAGTTTTAGGTCCTCGGGGTTTAATGCCTTCTCCTAAGGCGGGCACCGTGACGGATAATCCCGCTAAAGCAGTTAAGGAAGTTAAGAGCGGTCGCATTGAATTTAAAATGGATAAACAGGGAAACGTGAATACGCCAATCGGAAAAGCTTCCTTTTCAGAAGATAAACTGAACGATAACGGCACAGTGCTTTTGGAGGCGCTTTTGCGCGCGCGTCCGAAGTCGCTTAAAGGCGTGATGATTAAAAGCGCCCATCTTTCCAGTACGATGGGCCCTGGAATCAAATTAGATATTTCGAAGTTCTTAAAAGAAACCGAAGCAGCAGATTAATTTTAGGGTTATAAAATGAAAACCACTGGTTTTAGCCGCGTTTCAAAAGATTTGATCATCAAAGAACTTGAGAAAGAAATTAAGAACCGCCCAACTTTTTTTATTGCAAAGCATGACATGGTGCCAGCGGCGACCATCGATAAGCTTCGCGCAAAGCTTCGCGCCTCAAATACGCGTTATTTTGTCGTCAAAAACACTCTTGGTCAAAAGGCGTTAGAAAAGGCCAAACTAAGCAATCTTTCTGAGTATGTTCGCGGAGCTTGCGGTTTCGCGTTTACCAGCGGCGACCCGGCTTTGTCTTCCAAAGCCTTGATGGAATTCTCGAAAGAAAATGAAAATTTTAAAGTTCAGGCCGGTTATTTAGGCGGACAAACGATGAGCGCGGATCAGGTAAAAGTATTGGCCAGCCTGCCCTCGAGAGAAGTTCTTTTGGCCAAAGTGGCCGGCGGTATTCAAGCGCCGATCGCCGGATTCGTCAATGTTTTGGCGGGCACATTGCGTAAATTTGTCACTGTTGTGGCCGCCATCGCTAAAAAGAAACAAAGTTAAATTAATTTTATAAGGGAGAGGGTAAAGCAATGACACAAGTAGCAGAAAAAGGCACCAAAATGCAGGATATTATCAGCTCCATCGAAACGATGAGCGTTCTTGAGCTCGCGGATCTGGTGAAAGCTTTGGAAGAAAAGTTTGGCGTTTCAGCGGCAGCCCCTATGGCGGTTGCGGCAGCGGGCCCGGCAGCGGGCGGAGCAGTGCAGGCGGAAGAGAAGACATCCGTCACGATTGTTCTTAAGAGCGCAGGCGCTAATAAGATTAACGTTATCAAAGAGATTCGCGCAGTAACCAGTCTCGGTTTAAAAGAAGCCAAGGATTTGGTGGACGCAGCTCCTAAGACGGTCAAAGAGAACGTTCCTGTTAAAGACGCCGACGCGATCAAGAAAGCTTTAGAAGCGGCCGGAGCTCAAGTCGAGTTCAAATAATCGGAATGTAGGGGCGCGGATGAATTGCGCCTGCGAACGAGTGTGGGAGGCGGTTTATCGCGTCCTAACAGACTTGTTTTAGACTCGAAACGTCTTATTACAAAGAAAGCTGAATAACACAATGGAAAACAAAAGATATAATTTTGGAAAAATTCCCGAAGTTTGTGAAATTCCGAACCTGATTGAAATTCAAACAAAATCATTCAATGAATTTTTGCAGTTCGGAGTTTCAAAGAGTCGCCGCAAGAACGCGGGGCTTGAGGAAGTATTCCAAGAAGTATTTCCCATTGATAGTTATGACGGCAAGCATAAGCTGGAATACGTTTCTTATAACTTAGGGAAGCCCAAGTACGCTCTTGAAGAGTGTTACAAAAAAAGCGCGACTTATTCCGTCCCTCTCAAAATAAAAGTCCGCTTAAAGAGCCCAAGCGATACCAAGGAACAAGAGATTTATCTCGGCGAAATGCCTTTAATGTCCGATTACGGCACCTTCGTGATTAACGGAGACGAGCGCGTGATCGTCAGCCAATTGCACCGTTCACCCGGCGTTTCTTTTGAAAAATCACTGCATCAAAATGGAAAAATGCTTTATTCCGCGAGAATCATTCCTCATCGCGGCGTCTGGCTTGAATTTGAATTCGATATTAATGACACGCTATATGCCTACATCGATAGAAAGAAAAAGATGCTGGCAACTTCATTACTCCGCGTATTTGGTTATGAAACCGGTGAAGACATTATCAAAGCGTTTTGCGGCATCGATAAAATCGAAGCCATCAACCGTTACAATCCAAAAAATTTAATCGGCCACACGCTCGCTCAGCACGCGATGAACCCCGAGTCGAAAGAAGTGGTCGGGGAACAGGGTGCCATTTTAACTCGCGAACTCATCACCAAAATGACGGACGCTGGCGTCAAATCCATTTACATCAGCCGCTCTGAAGCGCCTGAAATCATGGCCACCCTCAAGAAAGACCATACGAAATCGAGCGGTGATGCTTATATCGATATTTATCGCAAGTTAAGACCCGGTGATCCTCCGACTGTTGACAGCGCCAAGGGCATGGTCGAGAAAATGTTTTTTGACGGCAGAAGGTATGACCTTGGAGCCGTGGGCCGTTTTGTTCTGAATCGTAAACTGGGAATGAGAACGAAGACCGAAGAGCGTATTTTAAACGGCGAAACCTTGATTGCCATTATCAAGCGCCTGGTTGCGATTAAAAACGGTGATGGCGATACGGATGATATTGACCATTTGGGCAATCGCCGCGTCCGCACTGTGAATGAACTTTTACAAGGTCAATTCCGCATTGGTTTGGCGCGTTTGGAAAGATCAGCCAAGGAAAGAATGGGTATTTACGAACTTGAAAACATGATGCCCCATAATCTTATTAATTCGAAACTGATTTCAAGCGTGATTCGTGACTTCTTTGGACGCAGCCAGCTTTCTCAGTTCATGGACCAGACTAATCCATTAGCGGAAATGACGCATAAACGTCGCTTGTCCGCTTTGGGGCCGGGAGGTCTGTCCCGTGAGCGCGCTGGCTTTGAAGTTCGCGACGTGCATCATTCGCATTATGGAAGAATTTGTCCGATCGAAACCCCTGAAGGTCCAAACATTGGCTTGATTGCTTCTTTGTCCACGCACGCGCATGTGAATGAATTTGGTTTTATTGAAACTCCTTACCGCAAAGTTGACAATGGCCGCGTGACAGACAAGATTGAATATCTATCCGCGGATTTGGAAGATCAATACGTGATCGCGCAGGCGAATGCGAAATTAGATCCCAAGGGTCATTTTATGGATGCGAAGGTTATTTGCCGTCAAAAAGGCGATTTCCCTTTCATGAATCCTAAAGACATCGATTATATGGACGTTTCTCCGAAGCAGCTGGTGAGTATCGCGGCGGGTTTGATTCCGTTTCTTGAGCATGATGACGCTAATCGTGCGCTCATGGGTTCAAACATGCAAAGACAGGCTGTTCCCTTGATGATCACCGAAGCTCCTCTTGTCGGAACCGGCATGGAACCAAAAATCGCGAAAGATTCCGGTGCCCTTGTCGTGGCTAAAGAAGAGGGAAAAGTGACCAGCGTTCAGGCCGATGAAATCGTGGTCAGTGGCACTCGTTATTCTGTGCAGAAGTTCAAACGTTCCAACGCTTCTACCTGTATCAATCAACGCCCTGTTGTTGAAGTCGGCGAGCGTGTCCGCAAGAACCAAATTCTAGCTGACGGCGCGGCAACCAAAAATGGGGAATTGGCTCTTGGAAAAAATGTGCTGGTAGCTTTTATGCCCTGGCGCGGGTATAACTTCGAAGATGCCATTCTTTTGAGCGAGCGTTTGGTACATGAAGATGTTTACACATCCATTCACATTGAAGAATTTGAAATTGAATCCAGGGACACCCGCCTCGGGAAAGAAGAAATCACCCGTGACATTCCAAACGTCGGCGAAGAATCCTTAAAAGATCTCGGTGAAGACGGCATTGTCCGCATCGGAGCCGAAGTGGGCCCCGGTGACATTCTTGTCGGAAAAGTGACGCCCAAATCCGAAACCGAACTTTCGCCTGAAGAAAAACTTCTGCGCGCTATTTTCGGAGAAAAAGCCGGAGATGTTCGCGACGCTTCTTTGACAGTGCCCCCCGGAGTGGAAGGCATCATCATCGACACAAAAGTATTTTCAAGAAAAGGACAGGAAGCCAAAACTAAAGAAGCCAGAGCGAAGATGGCCAAAGAAATTGAGCAGATTAAAGAAATTTATGAAACTCAATTGCAGCAGCTCGAGAAAGACAAGGCGAATAAACTGGTTTCGCTTCTTGACGGTAAAACTTTGGCGGCCAACCTGATGGATATCGAAACGGGCAGCATTTTAATCGGACGCG
>JAHFFN010000023.1:2934-26759 GCA_023247915.1 Candidatus Omnitrophota bacterium | reverse complement strand
AATAATGTTGGCGTTAACTGTCAGTGGGCTCTTAGAAGAAATGTTGGTATTGCCGCCGTCATTTTTCGAAGTCGCGATACCGCCGACCGAATCAATCGTGAGAGCGCCGGTGTTGTCGACAACAACATTGCCGGAAGTTGAGTTATTGAAAGCTAATTTGGAAACTTGGGTATCCACGTCCACGCCAGTGCCGGAGTAAACAGCGAGATTGGTCGCTTTTACATCCACACCACTGTCAGGCGTGCCTTCTTTGATCGAACCGCCCGTACGGAGAATCAAGGTGGGTGCATTCAAAGGCGAGAAATCATCGATAGTCATGTTGCCCGAGGAAGCATTGCCGATATCTAAAGTGCCCGCGGTGATGCGATCGGCTTCGGAATCAGAAATATTAAACGTGCCGGAAGCGCTACCAAGACCGATGGTGGTAGCGGCCGTCGGATTAAAAGAGACTGTCGCGGCGCCGGCATTGATCGTGGAAGTGCCAGCCGCATTAAAATCTTTTCCGCCAATCGTTAAATTTTTACCAGTGGTATTTAAACTGAATCCGGAATTAATGGTGAATGTCCCGGTTCCGGCGCCATCCGAATCCGCATTAAAGGAAGAAGGGCTGGTGGTCGTCGTCACATTCGTGTCAATCAAGATTCCGTTGCCGGCGTTGACATCCAAACTTTTAAAATTCGACGCGCTTGAGTCAAATGTCACGGATCCCGCGGCGGCGGTTGAATTTAAAGTAACTTTAGAAATATTGGCGCTGTTGGCGGCGGTGATCGCACGAACCGTGATATCCCCGTTGGTGCTATCGCCGATAATAAGATTGTTGGAAGTAATGGTTTGAAGCTCAGCGGCGGTGATTGTGATATTTTTGGTCGTGCCCAAACCGATGGTCTGACCCGCCGTGGAAGCTAAAAGTGTCATGGAACCTAAACCGGTATTATGCGTACCTGAAAAAGAAAAATCATCTGCCTTGATCCAAGCCGCGCCACCGGAGGTATTCACAGCGCTTCCGGCATTGCTCTGAGAATAAGTGCCGGTCGTATCATTGTCCGTATTCGCGCTGACGGTGTATTTACCACCATTGGTCAAAATATCGGAAGCGGCCGTGCTAAGCGCAACCCCATCCGCGGCCGTCAACGTCACATCACCGCCAGAGGTTGTAATCGCGTTGCCGATGGTCACCGCGCCGGTTGTCGCGGTTAAATCAATATTTTTTGTGCCACTGTTTAAAGTACCGTCGAGTGAAACCACCAAACCTGAGATATCAATCGCGCCGCCATTACCTGAAACGCTGGTATCAATTGAACCGCCGGCATTGCCCATGTCGAAAGTACCGGTCGTGTCGTTATCGGTGTTGTTGCGAGCTGTGAATTTTCCACCGCTAGTCGCGATATCGGAATTGGCATTATCAAGGCTAACGCCGTCCGCAGCATTGAATGTCACATCGCCACCGGAAGTGGTGATGGCGTTACTAACAATCACTTGGCTAGTGGTCGCCGTGGCGTCCACTTTACCGGTCGAAGTCGTGGTTGTTCCTTTTAAAATCACGTCATTCTTAGCCGTCAAAGAAACGTCACCAGCGCCCGTGCTGATAGTGCCGCCCGCATTAGATTGATTAAAATTACCGCCATTGGCTGTCGCGGTGAATTTTCCGCCGGAAGTGGCGATGTCAGAATTGGCATTGTCCAAAAGAACGTCCGTTTTTCCGGAAAGTGTGATATCTCCACCATTAGTTGTAAGAGAACTGCTGACTTTCAAGCTGGCTGTTTTGCTAGTTAAATTAATTTTTCCGGCGCCGCTGTTAAACGCGCCGTTGATGTCTACCGCAGAAGCGGAGACCGCGATGTCTCCCCCGCTCGTCAACACGGAACTGCCTGTATTGGTCTTGGTGAAACTGCCGGCACCGTTGTCGTCGCTATCCGCATTGACGGTGAACTTTCCGCCACCGGTGGTGACGTCGGTCAAGCCATTGTCCAAAGAGACACTTTTCACGGAAGTCAGCGTGATATTGCCACCGGTTGTCGTAAGCGCGTTGCCGATATTCACATCATCCCCGGTGCTAAGAATATCGATAGAACCGGCGCCGCTATTGATCGCGCCGTCCGTGTTCACTAATGTTCCGGCTGTAATATTCACCGCACCGCCCGAAGTCGTGATTGAGGCATTGGAACTATCCATATTGAAACGTCCGCCGGCGATCGCGGAGAAAATTCCGCCTAAAGTGGTGATCACAATTGTGGGATCGGGATTGCTGGTATCGGGAAAAGTGATGTCGGCTACGGCAGTAGCGTTGATGTTGCCGCCATGCGTGCTGATATTATTGGAAACATCGATCTTACCGCCGGCATTCAAAATCACATTCAAAATACCGACCGTGGCGCCGATGGTTCCGTTTAAAAGAATGTCTTTGGTCGCTTCAAGAGTAAAGGTGACAGTGTTATTCCCAACGCTTTTAAGAATCGCGGCGGCGGAGTCAAGCGTGATGGTACTGCTGGCTGAACCGTTAGTCGTGACTTTAACGCTGGTACCGGCATTCAAACGAGTGTTGATATCAGAAGCTTTGACAACGGAGTTATTAGCGGAGGGAATAAAAACATCGGGGCTCGCACCATTGAAAGAGCCATTGACCTGAGAACCGTTTGAAATCGTGATGTTCAGCGGATCTAAAAGCCATGTTCCCGCTTTTCCGTTGACCGCACTGGCATCAATCAGAGCGCCGTCGGTGTCTAAAAAGTTTTTGCTGGAGGTTTCGATCAGGCCGCCGTCTCCGGATAAAATACCGCCGCGGGCGCTCAAAGAACCATAAGCACGAGTGGAGTTATCCGACCAAACAACGATGGTGCCGCCATTGCCTTCCAAAAGCGCGTCCGCCTTGATCACAGCGTCCGCATCTATATAGGTAGCATCCGCGTTTCTTTCCGAACCAAGCCCTTGATAATTTCCGCCAACGAGCACCGTGCCGCCACCGCTATAACCGGAAGCGTCGATCTTTGTGCCCGCAAACAACCCAACTTTTTCACCAAGCACTTTGACCGTGCCGCCCTTTTCGCCGAGATCGTCACCTTTGGCATTCAAAGTACCTGAATTGGCCACAATGCCTTCGCTCTTGTTGGACACAAGCTCAATCACGCCGTTTTTATTGGCGATGGTATTGGCTTCGACGAGGCCTTCATTGTTCACGAGTTTCTCGAAAACATCCTTCGCCGCTTCGGTGGTCATATAAACTTTGCCGCCATTGGCGCGAATCACTCCACTGGCCTTGTTAGGGATGGTTTTGTTAGCGACGCCGTTTTTCATTTCAACGCCGTTTTTATCAAAAACTTTTTCGCTGACGCCCTTGTCGACAAGCACGGAGACGAGACCTTGAGGATCGAAACTCAACGTCATTTCTTTGCCACTGGCCATGACCACATTGGACTCATCCGCCTGAATGAAACCTAAATTTTCAACCGCGCCGCCCAAAAGAGCCAACCCACCCGGCCCGATTTTCATATTGCCTTCATTGCGAACAACACCGGCATTGCCGGCACCTTGGAAAAATTTATAATTTCCGTTTTTAAAATCTTCTTGGGAGATATTAAGAGAAGAGGCGACTAAACCCGAGGCATTGACTTGAGAGCCAGGCGCAAAATAAATGCCGTTGGTATTAACCAAAAAGAATTTGCCGGGGCCATAGTTGTTCATGGCGCCAAAAATTTCGGAAGGAGAACCACTTCGAACAGTGGCTAACGCCGCGACATCGATATAGTTGTCGATGACAGCATTGCTTCCTATACTATACGTGCCAAAACTGCCTGTCGTCGGCCCGCCTTCGGAACGAAATACGCCATGAGCACCATCCGCGGTAAAGGAGGAGTTGCCATATCCAGGAATGTAATCCGTGGGAACAGTGTTGGGATCTGGGTCAGCGATAGAAAGAGGAACCGACCATACTGACAATGTGGAAATAATGACGAACACAGTGATGGTTTTGAATAAAAACGTCTCTTTAATGCGCATGCCAAATTCTCCGGATTATTTTTTTAAAAACAGAAAAGAAAGGACTCCCAAAGTTTATACGATAAACTCAGATTTTCAATGCCACACTTTGATTCACTTAAATACTTACAGCTAAATCTAAATACGTTTAGCTGATAACAAAATTTGTAAGAATTGTTAAAACTTAAACAAGGTCTCCACTGACGGAGAAATAAAATTGTCCGTTCGAACCGTCTTGCGGCTTGTCCCCTACAGGAGACGCCCACTCAAAACGACCGGTCAAATTCCGGGGCAAATCAAAACGAATCCCACCGCCCGCACCCATATAACTGCGACTGGGTCTCTCGCCCACCGCCGGGCTTCTCAACTTGGCGTAAGCGCCGTCAAAGAAACCGACAAAGTTAATGCGATTCCATAAAGGCTCTTCGCTCCATGGCGCCTTGGTTGTGCGCGGAATAAAGTAGAAAGGAACACGCAGTTCCATGCTTCCACCGGCACCCATGTCTCCTAAATAATCGCTCTGCGGGTAACCACGCACCGAGTACACACCGCCGATATCGTATTGCTCAGCTGAAACCATTTTATCCGACGCCAATTGCCCCGACGCCTTCATATATAGGTTGGTGGAATCGTGAACTGGATGAACGCGATTGGCCACGACATCGTATTTGAAGAAAGGCGCACCACCGCCGCTTCGCGACAGAGAGGCGTCATTTTTATCGGAGGCGCCCATAAAATCCGCGCCATAGGTCAGGTCATTCACAATAAAGGTGCGTCCATAACGATCGATCTCGTCCACATTGATGCCCGTATGAAACATGCGAAGCTCGTCATTGGTCGAAGGCGTGCCCAACAGGCGATTTTGAATGCTCTTGGATTCAAAACTTCCCGTCCAGGTCAGATCCACGTAACGAGAATCAAAGATAGGTTGGTTCACAAAAAGGCTGTAGGTATACGCTTTACCGCCAATATCCAAAACGGAGAAATCTCCGCCGATATTCACGTCGGTATAATTAAAGGAAGCGCCGAGCTCGGTGTCATGATCCCCTACCGGCACGACATATTGAGTCCCGATCGCGAACACCAGCTCTCCCCACTGGAGGCGAGCCGCTAAAATATCGTCCCGACCCGAAAAATTGGTATGCCGCATCGACAGGCCATAACGCTCTTTGCCGGTCAGCTTGGTACCGAAGTTATTCACATCCAGGCCGATATGAAAAGGAAAGCTGTCTTTGACATCTAAAAGAAGATCGGAAGTGCCCAAGTCTTTGCCCGGCATAATCACGGCCTTCACTTCACGATCCGGATGCAAATTCATCTTGGAGATGTATTTTTTCAGCGTGTCATAATCGACGACTTTACCGCCAAGCGATTTGACATAACGCGTGATTCTTTCCGGCTTCGAATATTTATTGCCCTGCACATTGACCGCGCCAAGTTTGCCTTCGAGCACCTGGATCTCAATCGTCTTGGTTTCAATTTTCTGCGGGGGGATGTACGCGCGGCAAGTCAGATAGCCTTTGGCGTTGTAAAGACGCGTGATTTCTTCGGCGACGGTCTTGATCTCAGAAAGCTTTAATTCTTTGCCTTCATGGGGTGCTGTAATTTTATGAATTTCAGCGTCAGAAATAACGGTGTTGCCGGTGACATTGATTTTTTCAACAAAAAATGCGAGTTCCTCGCGCGTTTCTTCCTGAGACTTTGGAGCTTCTTTGGGATATTCGATGTCCGCCTGACGATCCGCGTCCTCTAAACGCATTTTCATTTCTTTGGCTTTGGACTCTTGTTGGAATCTTTCTTGTTCGGCTCCGGGACCTGGCGTCGCGGCTTGTGCGGCGGAATTTAGGAACAACAAACCAAACATCGCCAACACCACAAAAAAACTAAACTTTGATTGCTGTTTCATTGCTTTATTTTTATCCCCCATAATGCCAAGGCGTGTCACTCATCACCAGTGTTGCCTGATCTTTCAAAACTTCCGCTTCCACAATCTCGCCGATCACGACCGCGTGATCGCCGTCTTCCAAAATATTTTTGACTTCGCAGTCCAGATACGCAACCGCGGCATCCAGCACCGGTGCCCCGGTTTTTTTCTCGCTGAAGCCCAACTCGCCAAAACGATTGCCGCTGGCCGGAGTTGGTTTAAAAAATTGTTCTAAAATTTTCTTATCTTCTTTGGCTAAAAAATTAACCGAGAAGATTTTTCCCGCTTTGATTAATTCGAGTGAATGAGTGCCCTGCCGCACGCCAAGCATGACACGAGGAGGCTTCATGGAACACTGTGAAAACCAACTGCCGGTGAACGCGTGATGCGAGTGTTGATCCTTAACCCCGATCACGTACAACCCGTACGGAATCTTTCTTAAAATATTCCTTTTTGCGTCCTCATTCATTGCAAATTAGTCTAACATTAAAGTTTTTTTACCTCAATAAATCCTTGCGTTTAAATCAGTTAACAATAGATAATTTCATATAGAATTGTTAATTCCTTGTAAGTGAGCTTTGTAAATTTTTTGAAACAAACGGGATTTTAGACTTTTGCGGAGCGGGTAGAAATTTTGGAAAGGCTTTTGGCAAGAATGAAAACAGAGAAAAAAAGCGCGCTGTAGAGCAAGTCCCCGATGATGGAATTTCTAAAAAAAGGAATGGCCATCACATAGCATTCGGCTAACCCTGAGAAATTTTTCGAGTACATGTCGCCGGATAAAAACACGCCGAGATTCGTCAGCACAAAAAATAAAACGGAACCGCCGATCGTCGCCCAAAATATTCCTCGAAAACTCGCGGAATTCTTTACGCGAAGACCGATCAATGTCACCGCAAAAAAACAACCCCAAGTTAGCCAAAAAAGTGAGTGCGGCCCGATCAAAAGATCGCTGGCAATCATCACAATGAGCGGCACCGTGAGCGCAAGCGCGGGGCTTAAGACCACCCCCGAAAAAAGCGCCACCGCCGTGACCGGCGTAAAATTATACGGATGCGGCAAAAGACGCGCCGCCACACCGATCAGCACCAGCATCAAAGCGATCATTTCTTCAGTTTTATTTTCAGAACGCAGTGTCATGAATCCAAATATACCATGATTGGGCACCCATTGCCAATAAACTAGCAATTAACTGTAGGTCAGGTTTAAACCTGACCTACCTTAGTTTGCTCATCCTTAGTTTGTCGATCCTTAGTTTGCAATGGTAAAATGCTCGCATGTCATTCCAATCCAGCTTATTGTCTTGGTTCTCGAAGAATGCCCGCCCTCTTCCCTGGCGTACCCATTACCGCCCCTACGAAGTGTGGGTGTCGGAAATCATGCTTCAACAAACCCAAATGGACACTGTCCTGCCTTATTTTGAAAGATGGTTCAAACTTTTTCCGACTATTGAATCACTCGCTGGAAGTGATGAAAAAAAAGTACTAAAAGCCTGGGAAGGCCTGGGTTATTATTCCCGTGCCAGGAATCTTCATCACACCGCCAAATGGCTGGTTGAAAAACATGGTGGACAATTTCCATCGGATCACGAAACCATTCTGTCTTTAAAAGGTGTCGGCCGCTACACGGCTGGAGCCATCTCCAGCATTGCTTTTAACCAAGAAAAACCCATTGTGGACGGAAATGTGCTCCGGGTGCTGTCCCGTGTCTACGCGATCCAAAAGCCGATTGATATCGAAAAAAATAAAGAAACCTTTTGGCAGCTACAGGAAAGCCTCATCCCCAAAGGCCAAGCGCGTTATTTTAACCAAGCGCTAATGGAACTTGGCGCTCTAGTCTGCTCTACTCAAAACCCTTCCTGCGCGATCTGCCCCCTCCGAACTTTCTGCAAGGCGTACAAGCAAGACCGCGCCGAAGATTTTCCGGTGCGCGCGAAAAGGAAAAAGACGGTAAAGGTGGAGGCCACCGCGATCGTTTTAGTTTCAAATGGGAAGTATCTCCTCCAGCGGAGACCTCTGGGAAAAATCATGGGAGGCCTCTGGGAATTCCCCGAATGGAAGGTTGCCGCAAACAAAGCTCTAAAATTTTTAAAGAAAGATTTTAGGATTGAGGGAAAGTTGGAATATCTAAAGGATATTAAAAGGAATTATACTCATCATCTGGAGACACTGCGTGTATTTCATTTCGATCTCCAAAATGCATCACTACCGGAAAATCCAAAAAATGGCTGGGAGCAAGTTTGGGTCAGAAAATCTGACTTTAAAAAATACCCTTTCTCATCAGCCCATGCCAAGATCGCTTCATTGCTAACAAACTAACGGTCGAAGGTAGCGCAAACTTCAGTTTGCGTAATTCAGATAGAATTCAAAATACCCAAAAGGTTTGAAAGGTTTACCCGCAGCTATTGCAAAACCCAAAAAGCTTGAGGCTGTGATACACAATTTTAAATCGGTGTTTTTGGGCTTCCGCGTTTTGGAGACGCTCGATAGGCTCATTTTCGAATTCGATGATTTTCCCACAGCGGATGCAAATCAGGTGATCGTGATGCTTGCGTCCCTGGGCGCGCTCGTAGACTTTCTTCCCGTCCCCAAAGTCCTGTTCTTCAAGAATCTGGCTTTCTTTTAAGAGTGCGAGTGTGCGATAAACCGTCGCTTTAGAAATCGTGCTGTCGGCTTTCTTAGAAAGGCTTAGAAGCGCTTCGGCGGAAAAATGCCCCTCCGCCTCAAACGCCACGCGCAAAATCGTCCGGCGCTGACTGGTCAGCTTTAGGTCTTTTTTCTCAAGAAAATCCGAGAAGGTTTTTTCAGCTTCTTTGAGCATGGATTTTTGATTGTATCCAGGAAATCACAAGCCACGAGGCGCAGATCAAAACCGTCGCCGGTCCGAACCAGCGGCCGTAAATGCCGTCCGGTGAAAAAGGCTCGGTCGCGTCGTGAAACGCTTGGCTGTTGGGAATCACGCCGGACTCGGCGAATTCATGAAAAGAATAAATCAAAATTTGAGCGACAAATAAAAGAAGGAATATCCCCGTGACCTGGAAAAAGAGCTTCACATTGATATGAGCGCTGAACTTCACCCATAGATAACAATACGCCGCGGTCGCCAACAAGCCCAGCAGCACTCCCGCGAAAATGTGTTGTTGCGGCACTTGGATCAGCATCAGCGCCGTTTCCATTCCTTCCCGCACCACCATAAAAAGAGTAAACACAAAAACCCCGAACCATTCCTTGGATCCGGATGTCCGAGCCACTTCCCCGAGACGCTTTTCCATATTTTTTTTCTCATCCGCGCCGTGCCGCCACATATGAATGACCAAACTCGTCACAAAAACCGCGGCGACCAAACCGAGAGCGCCTTCCCAAAGCGGCTCATTCACCCCTTGCGCTAAAACAAATCCCATTCCGACGCTGGCCAAAAGCGCCGCCACAAGCCCCCACCACACCGCGGGCAGTAAAAGAGATTGTCCGACCTTCTTTAAATAGGAAACAATGATGGAAACAATCAGAAAGGCTTCGAACCCTTCACGCAGGACAATCACAAATGCTTGGAACATTCTTTACCCCTCTAGTTGAGAATTAGTCTCAATTGAGAGAATATCTCGAGCCAAACATCCTGTCAATGGGATTCTACTGCAGGGCTTTTTTTACGTCGGATTCCAGCTGGCGTGTGTAAGAATGATACTCCCCGAGCACGGTTCCGTCGGGTGCCAAAAGAAGACTCGTAGGAATACCAACAATCCCGTATTTTTCAGAAATCGCGTTATCCCGATCCAACGCAATCGGATAATTCATCCCCATTTTTTTCACAAACCCGCCGACACGCGAGGGGGACTCCCCGACATCCACTCCCAGAATCGTAAAAGGAGCGTCTTTGTATTTTTCCTGCATTTTAATCAGATCCGGAATTTCCTCGCGGCAAGGCGGGCACCAGGTCGCCCAAAAATTGAGCAGTACCGCTTTGTGCGCGCCCAGTTCTTTACCCAAACTCAACTCAGAGCCATCCACACTCTTTAATACAAAATACTGGTCGGTGGCGATTTTTCCCTCAGAGGAAGCGGTGTTTTTTGAGCCCTCGGCGCAACCGGCGGTGATCAAGGTCAAAACAATCGCTCCTAAAAAAATAATGCCGGATCCGCGCTTCATAACAATCCCCCCATTTTGATAAATAAATATTCCGCGGCAAAAATCATAAGCCATCCAAAAAACTTTTTGATATGTTCAAGCCAATTTCCGGATTTTGGCAGAGAGGTTAAAAATGCCGTAAAAGTTCCTAGAAGAATAAATAGAAAGCCGACGCCATAACCAAACACAAAAAGAAGCGAAAATCCGTACAGAAGATTTTGTTTAGTGCCGACATACACCAAAATGACCGCCAGCACCGGCGCGGTGCAAGGTCCCACAATCAATCCCGAAACAACGCCCACCCAAAAAGCGCCCCACAGCCCCTCTTTTTTACCCGACGGGGTTTTTATAAAAGAAATTTGGGGCAATTCAAAAACACCCAGCATGGAGAGTCCCAACCCAAGACAAATGTTGGCCACCACAAAATAAGTGAATGGATGCGTGCCGATCTGTCCAAAAAGTTTTCCGGTCAGCGACGCGAAAGCTCCCAGCACGGCATATGTCATCGCCATGCCTAACACATAAATCAGGGAAATAATAAATCCCTTCCACCGCACTCCCGTCGACCGCGCGCCAATGTATCCCAGGGTAAGCGGGATCACCGGATAAACACAGGGAGTAAAACTCACCAACACTCCGGCCAAAAAAACCGCCGCAAATGCTAACAAGGGATTGGTTTGAATGAGTTGAGGAATGCTGTCTAAAAAATGCGTCATTTTTTCTTAAGCCCTATCGACCGCAACTGTCCGCACGCCGCCTGAATGTCCTGCCCCTTCGAAAAACGCACCGTCGTACGAATGCCGCCTTCCTGTAAAATCTGCTGAAAATTCACAACTTCTTCATACGAAGGCGCCACATGCGGAAATTCCTCAATCGGATTATAAGGAATTAAATTGATTTTGCAGAGCATTCCTTTTAAGAGTCGTGTGAGCTCTCTGGCTTCCCGCTCTCCGGCGTTGACCCCTTTGATTAAAATATATTCAAATGTAATGGAGCGCTTGGTTTTTTTGACATATTTTTTGCAGGTGTCGATCAGCATCCGTACCGGATACGCTTGATTGACCGGCATTACCGCGCCACGCACCGTGTCATTCGGGCCGTGAAGAGACACGGAAAGCTCCACCTGCAACCCTTCATCGCTTAACGCCTCAATTTTAGGCACCACGCCGCAGGTAGAAATGGTGATTTTCCGGGCGCCGATCCCGAACGCGTTTTTAGAATTAAGCGTGCGGATGGTTTTTAAAAGCTCGGGATAATTATCCAGCGGCTCCCCGATGCCCATAAAAACAATGTTCGTTAGTTTTTTATTTTTGGAGAGATCCCGCGCCAAGAGAACCTGAGCGATAATTTCCCCCATTTTCAGATTTCTAAAAAATCCGTTTTGACCGCTCGCGCAAAACGCACAGTGAAATTTGCAACCCACCTGTGTCGACACGCAAACCGTTTGCCGATCCACTTTGGGCATGGGCATGTAAACGGTTTCCACGGTGTCTCCGTTGGCCAGCTTCAAAAGAAGCTTGGTGCTTTGATCCCCGTCCGATTTATGACGCGCGACCTGCTCCGGCATTTGAATCGACAGCACAGTCGGCAGTTTTTCGCGTAGCGGCAGAGACAGATTGGTCATTTTCGAAAAATCATAAACGCCTTTTTCGTAAATCCAGTCCAGCACCTGATCGGCGCGATAGGCTTCAATCCCCAGTTCTTTAAATTTTGCCTTGAGTTGATCGGGGGTGAGATTAAGTACGTTGTTGGAAGACTCTGAGGCCACGTTTTTCCCTTCTGAGTTACGTAAAGATTATAAGAGTTTTGGAAGTGCCAAATTTTGTCATATACAAGGCGTGACGACGAGACATAGTTTTAACTATGTCGAGAAGGAATAACGCAGTATATGACAAAATTTGGCCTTCCCCGAAGGGACCGGACGATTTTTGAACGCGATCTGCGTCATTCGTCGTCGCCATAGTTAACACTATGTCTCCTCCTCGTTCCTTGTCTCGTTCAAAAATCGTCACGGTCAAAATCTCTTATAATCTTTACGTAACTCAGTTTCTGTTAAATGAGCGGTGTCATTGATCGCTTTTAGACGCACGCGCTTGTCCGTTTCGTCCACGATAGTCAAACTGGTGTTTTCAAGTTCCAGATTCAAAAGTAAATTATCAAAATCAGCCTTAAGCCAATCCGCCAAAAGCGCCGTGATGGCGCCCCCATGCGTGACAATCAAAACTGTTTTGCCTCGATTGGCCAGCGCGATTTGCCGCACACGAGCGGTGATGCGCTTACGAAAATGGGGCAATTTCTCACACCCGTCAATGTGACAGGCGGAGGGTTTCTTTAGCCATTTTTGATAACCATTATTGTATTTTTTATCCACTTCCTCTGGCGTCATCCCCTCCCAAGCGCCCAACTGGATTTCACGCAAGAGAGGATCCCGGGTGACTTTGAGTTTTTTTTGATGCCGCAAAATCTCCAGCGTCGTCGTGTACGCCCGACCGAGATCGCTGGAATAAACCTTGTCGAGTTTGAATTTTTTGAGTCTCTTTGCCAAGCGCCGCGCTTGACGTAAACCCTTGGGAGTCAGTCCCGAGTCGTGATGCCCTTGAATGCGTCCGGCTAAATTATGCGCCGATTCCGCATGCCGAACGATAATTAAATGAGTCACTGTTTTTATTTAACCTAAATATTGAATGTAAACTTTGGCTAATTCCGCGTACCGGCGCGCCCAAGGCACATGCGTCGCCGCTTCTTTTGGCGTCAGCTGTCTGACCACTTTTCCGGGAACTCCGAGCACCAAGGAACGCTCCGGAATCACGGCATTCTCCAGCACCACTGCGCCCGCGCCAATCAAACTAAAAGCGCCGATTTTGGCCCCGCTCAAAATCCGGGATCCGATTCCCACCAAAACCCCGTCTCCCACGGTGCAAGCATGAATCGTCGCCTGATGGCCGACAATCACGCCACGGCCGATCACACAAGGCTGGCCATGATCCACATGCACGACAGCGCCGTCTTGAATATTGGTATTGTCTCCGACGCGAATCGCGGCAATATCCCCGCGAAGCACCGCCGTAAACCACACACTCGTGTTTTTCCCCAGCGTGACATTGCCAATCACATGAGAACCCGGAGCGATAAACGCCGAGGGATGAATCTTAGGTTTTTTACTCTTAAAAGGAATGATCATGACTCATACTACCCCATGAATGACAAATGACAAAATTCAAATGACAATTAAAGTTCCTTCTTTTGTCATTTATGCTTTGACATTTGTCATTATTTTAAACTCGTATCAATCTCTTCAATTTCTCCAACAATCTCTTCAAGCAAATCTTCCAGCGTGACCAGCCCCACCGCTTTTTGAGCGGCATTGCGCACAATCGCGATCTGAATTTTCCGTCGTTGAAATTCCTTCAAAAGCTCTGCCACGCGCTGATTGGGGTACACAAAATAAGGGGCGCTCATCAAATCACTCAAATGAATCAAGGAACTATTTTTAAAAAGATACAGAATGTCGCGCACATAAATAATTCCGACAATATTGGTTTTGTCCCCTTCATACACCGGGATGCGATTGTGCCCTTCCTCAAGCAAAATTCTCTCAAGCTCATCCACTTCGATATCCACCGGCACCGAAGTAATTTTTTCGAGATGTGTCATGACGTCCTCCACCTCGATTTCATCAAAATGAAAGATACGCTCAAGCATTTTTCTTTCGTTGTCGCCGTAAAAACCCTCTTCTTTGCCGATGGTAATCATCATCTTGATTTCTTCTTCAGTCACTAGCGGCGAACGGTGATGAGGGTTTCCTCCCAAGAGCCGGATAAAGCCATTGCTGATCGCCGTCAGGCAATTGGTGATGGGCGTTAAAATAAAAATAAAGAAAGAAATGGCGTGCCGGCTCCAAAACGAAAAACGCTCCGGATGATTGGTCGCCATGATTTTTGGCGTCAACTCCCCGAAAATCACCAAAACCACCGTCACCAAAAGCGTGGTAGCTACCAACCCCTGCTCTACGCCGAAAGCCTTGGTGAAAATATAGGTGGCGATCGACGCGACGGCGGTATTCACAAGACTGTTTCCCACCAGAATCGTCGCGATCAACTTGTCCATCCGCGACACCAGGCCGTACACACGCCGCGCCCCGCGTTTTTTATTTTCAATGTAATGGCGAAGTCGGACTTTGTTGAGCGCGATGAGCGCCGCCTCAGCCGCCGAGAAAAAAGCCGAAAAAAGAATCAGCACCACCAACGTAATGATTAGAGCGGAAACACGCATCGCTTAATGCCCCTGGCCTTTGGCCTGATAAATCTTCACTTGATTGCGTCCCCCGTGCTTGGCTTCATAGAGTGCCTCATCCGCCAGGCGTTTCATATCGTCATGCGACTTTACATCCGCGTTTTTATTGGAACAAATTCCCGCGCTGATAGTCACCGACATATTCCCTTGCGGCGTCCAAAACTTTTGAGCCTCGATCATTTGGCGGATCCGATCCATCGTATGCAAAGCGGCCTGCTCATTGGATTGAAAAAATAGAACGCAAAATTCTTCGCCACCGTAACGCGCCGCCACGTCATAACCGCGAATGCCGGTCTTAATCATTTTGGCCACGGTGATCAACACCGCATTTCCATGTTCATGGCCGTAGGTGTCATTGACCTTCTTAAAAAAATCAATGTCGATCATCACAAAACAAAATTCATTCTTCGTCTCTTGATGTTTCCGAAACTCCGCCTCAAAACGAAGCGTCAGATAACGCACGCCATACAACCCTGTGAGCGCATCCGTGATCACCTGGCGCTGAAGCGTGGCATTTTCCAAAACCGTTTTAATCGATCGGTAAAAAACCACGATAAAACAAGTCACAGCCGCGATCATCATGAGCGGCAAAGGCTCAAAAATCAAACGGTGTTTAATAAACAGGTAAGCGGATGTCCCGTAAATCAGACCCTCTGTCACCACAAGCAAGGCAAAAGCCACCAAAAACTGTAAACGATAAAATAAAAACACCAATACCAACGCGAAAATAATGATCAACGCGTTGTAGCGATCGGGAGAAAAACGCCTCAAGAAATCGCGGTCTAAAATCGCCATGGTTTCATTGGCATTCATCACGATTCCCGGCATGAGTCCCAGCGGTGTGTTGTGAATGTCGTGAAAAAGCGGACTGGTCGGTCCTATCAACATTATTTTCCCGCGAACTTCGGCCGGATCCACTTGTCCGGCGATCATTTTCCAATAAGGAATGTATTTAAAATTTTTGAGCCGGTAACGGTAAGGAATCCACCACTGATTTTTTTTGTCGATAGGCGCCGAGACTTTTTCAGGAAGTGAATAAATCAAATCACTCCCTTCCGGATGAATAGATTCGGCGGGCTTAAGCCCCAACCAGGCAAAAGCGATTTCCGTGGAAAAGGGATACACGGGCTGTTCTGATTCATTCAAACGGATAAATCCTTTAAGACGCCGTGATATCCCATCCCGGTCATAAGGCTTGTCGATGTAACCGGATGCCAACGCTTCTTTTTTGAAAATGGCGTCGGGAGGATAATAACGATAATCCTTGTCAAAAAAAGACGCTAAAACCACTCGCCCGCTTGAAGCGATCGCCTTGGCCAGCCATTCGTCCGCTTTGGGGTTTTGACTCAGACCCACATAAGTAAAATCGATGCCGACAACTTTTGGATCCAGCTTGGATAAATTTTCCAGAAAAACCGCGTCCACCTCGCGACCCCAAGGCATAGGACGATGCACTTTGCGATAAGACTCTTCGTCGACCCCGACGATCACAAGTTCTTTTAAATGAGGGCTAGAGACCGCTTGCTTGGCATTGATTATAAATAAACTATCCACCGCCTTAAGCCGCCAATCAATAAACAGTGTTGTCTTCGACAGGAAAAATAGATAGAATAAAACAACGCCCAAGACGAGTGTATTTAAAATTAAGTAAGATTTTATTTTTCTATTCATAAGTTCTTTATTTTATCACGGTTAGATGTTTTTTTTAATAAAAAAGGTTGGCCGCGATTCCCGATAAACGCTCACTTATTCTCTGTTTTTTAGTCCTTCTTCTGGCGGCTGACACCGTCCGGGGAGCTGACACGCCCTCGGCTACCGATGAGCGTTCCAATACGGCTGTCAAAGAAGACAGTTACGGCGATCAGCTGGACGAAGCCAAGGATGCCAAGGAAAAAGTCTCGAACCGCCGGTACGACTCCGAACAACCGATCGATCTTAAATTTGGCGGAAAAATCATCTCGTCTTACCGTTATTACAAAGACATCGACAATCAAAAAGCGCTCCCGGATTTTTTGCGTTGGAGCTATTCCAATGATCTCTATTATTGGATGCTTTTAAGAAAAAACAAAACGCACACGGTTTACACAGTTCTTACGGATTCCTATGTGACCCGCGGCGTCGGCGAAACCTACACTGGTATCGGCGCGGACAACGCGGGCGTTTCACTGAGCATGGGCTACTATCAATTAAATCTGTCTCAGGAATATGGAGTCCCTCTACGCATCACCTTTGGACGACAATATTTATTTTTGGGAACCGGCATCGCCTACGCCGCTTTGAATGACGGTCTCCAAGTAGAGTATTTTAAAGAACCTTTTTACGTGAAATATTTCTCGGCGGTGACACGTCCGCGTCAGGACAATATCGACTACAGCGTCCCTGGTTACGATAAAAATGGGGATCGCGTTTTCCACGGACTGGAGGCGGCGTACACCGGCATTCCCAATACTTCTCTTTATGCGTTCGGCTTGATTCAAAAAGATTTCAGCTCCGAAAATCCGGATCTGGCAGGACAAGGCTTCCGTTACAACTCCCGCTATTTAGGCGCGGGTCTTTCTTCGACTTTTTTCGATTCCTTGCAGGTATGGTCTGAGGCGATTTTAGAAAAGGGGTCTACTTTTACAGACAGCACCCGCACGCCGCTTCAAAACGAAAGCACGATCGAAGCGTCCTCGGTTGCTGGTGGCCTTCGCTACCGGCCGGAGTGGCGCTTTCATCCTCTTTTTGAGAGCTCCTACGCCTTCGCTTCCGGTGACGGAAATCGTACCAGTCCCACCAATACGCTGGGCGGTGATACCGATGGCTTGGATAAAAACTTTCTTTATTTCGGCTATTACCAGACCGGCTATGCGCTATCCCCGCGCCTTTCCAATATTCAGATCGCTGAAATAGGCTCTTCTTTTAAACCTCTGGAGTCCTACGCGTTTTTTAAAAAAATGACTCTAGGAACCCGTTACTATTTTTACTGGAAAGATGAGGCGGAAGGCGGTATTTCAGATTTGGAGGCGACGGGCAACGATTTGAATATTGGTGAAGAATGGAATACTTATCTCAATTGGCAGATTTTCGCCGATATTTCCTTGATTTTAAAGTATGGGATTTTCTTTCCTGGAGAGGCTTTTTCAGCGGACACGCGAGAAAATACGCAGTATTTTTCAAGCGCTTTATCGATTACGTTTTAGTGGCTTAGAAATTAATCGCCGTCTTCAAGATCCATCGCTTGGCCGCGATGATATCCTTCTTTACGGGTGGGCGTGCTCTCTTCGCGATTGACAGTCTCTTCTAAACTCTGCTTCGTCATATCAAAACTGGAATAAATGCTCTGCATCGTATCCTGATAATTCACATTTTCGGTTCCGTCTCCAGCGGCTGTAGCCGCTTTCACGGACTGATCCGAAGAAGCCTGAGCTCCCGCCGCATAACCAGAGGCACCCGCCGCAGACGCGCTCATGGAGGCACTAGTAGCGGACATAGCCCCCATATCCGCAGAAGAAGGCATGATGGGAGGTTCCGCAGCCGCTTGTTGTTGAATCTGCTGTTGAACTTGTTGTTCCACCCCACCAAAACCAGGGGTCGCTCCGCCGAGTATGGAATCACTCGCATAAGCCATGGGATCCATAAAAATTTTGCCATGATTGCCATAAGGCATCACCGTCACAATAGGCAATGCGAAAAGACCTAATAAAGTAATTGAAGCGAGAATCTTTTTATAGGCTTTCATGGGTTCCTACCCTCTCTAGTTTTCTATTCCTAATGAAAGTATACCTGATAGACCCCTAAATTCAATGGTTGATAATTATGATTAAATAAGCTTAATTTTGATTACTATTAATAATTTTATACCACTCAACTGCGTACTTTTCGGCTGTTTGGGACTGAGTCCGGCATACTTAGTCTTTCTTCTCCGGTTTCTTCTCCGGCCCCAAAACGATCATTTGAAAAGTCCCATCCTTGTCAATTACAAATACAGGAACATATCTTACACCGCTAACAACATGGCTTTTTCGATTCTTAGTGCTTATTGTGCCGTCACTTGGATTGTAATCATAGGTATCAATTAGATATTGTCGGTCAAGAGTTACCTCTAAAGGAGTTGTTGAGCCTTCCGGGCATGTGGGACAAATAACATTTTCAGTGAATGTTATCGTAGAGGAGCTCATTGTTTTATCAGTCGTCTTTTTTACTACCGGTTCAATCTTAGGGGTGACGGCAGCCGGAGGAGCTCCGCTTGGGCTCGGCGTAGGCGTATTCGTGAAACCTGGTGTTGCCGTCGGGCGTGGCGTAGGCGTTGGAGCGGGACTAGGCGTAGAAACGGGCGTCGCTTTTGGAGTCGCGTTAGGAGGTTGCTGTTGGACTAGGATTAGAGTTGTTTTCGCGTTTTTGTCAGCAACAACCATCTTTGCTTTTTCGTCAGCGCCAGGAACTGCCTGCGGTATGAGTTTTTCAGTGCTAGCTACTTTGTCCGCGGCAAATGCCCCCATTCCAAAAGGCTGAGTCATTAGAATCACCGCCAATGCCAACGAGCCCACTCGGCTCAGATTAGATATTTTCATCCCCTACCTCCACATTTAATATCTTTCTATCAACTAGTCAAAAAATGACTTCTTAAGCTTCTATAATAAGTATA
The DNA here is from genome assembly GCA_023247915.1 of Candidatus Omnitrophota bacterium. GTDB lineage: Bacteria > Omnitrophota > Gorgyraeia > 2-02-FULL-51-18 > 2-02-FULL-51-18 > JAHFFN01. Next base: position 7,822 of record JAHFFN010000023.1, on the reverse strand, counting down.
CATTATTAATTAAAAATAAGCAAATTAATCTAAGATTATTTAATTTTAATTAATTATTATAAATTATTGAAATTATTGAAGTTACACCCAGGTTTCGAGCCAGAGATGCGCCTGGTAAAAGGCCTCTGAGCAGGAGAGCCCATTTAGGAGAGGATACCAATAAAAGAAGAGTCCTGCGACTCCTAGAAGAGAGGCGGTCACTATCCAGCGCCCCCAAACCCCCTGCTTCCAGAGAGACTCTAAAGCCAGCGCCAGAGCCATCACTGCAAATGGAATGGCCGTGTAATAGTAGTGAAAAAATTTGACGCGGCTCACAAAAGCCCACTGAAGCCACTGGGTGAAAAAACCTACCAATAGTACCCACCCCAAATAAGAGGCTTTTTTGAACTGTGAATAAATGACATAACCGATCGCCGCGGGAATCGCCCAAAAAATCGCGGGATTGCCGATTGCCAAAATCCCTTGGATGCCTGCTTGGTTCCGCTCAAAGAAATACCAGATAGGTCTGATCATAAACGGCCAAGTCCACCATTCGGAGCCGTATAAATGACCGGCCTTGAGATGCAAATTGTAGTCCACCATCTGTTTCTGAAAACCAAACACCCAAGACCAAGGGCAGACCTTTAAAATAGGTAAAATGGAAAATATGCCCAGATACACAAGAAGAGGGGTTGCGATGAAATAAAGAAAAATATCTTTCACGAGCGACATTTTATTCCGCTCTTCGTACCATAGTTTTTTAGCGAAAATTAAAAAAATAGCGGCGACTCCCAACGCCACCCAACGCGTTGCAAGCGCCAGTCCAAAAAAAAGTCCCGAGAGAAAAAAAGCGCTTCCTCTCTCCCACTCCCCCAAATACGCGTGTCTTAAGAAAAAATAAGCGGAAATCAGCATTAAACAAAGCATGGGAGCATTGAGAAGCGCGACGCGAGCCTGCGTGAATGAAAGTGCTTCAAAGAAAAATAAAAAGGCCGCGAAAAACGCGGTACGGGCAGATCCGGATAAACGCCAAGTCAAGCGATGCACAAAGAAAAGACAGCCAAACCCGGACACCAGTGACACGAGTCTCCAAGCCCAGGCATGCTCCCCAAATATTTTCATCGAAAGCATCATGAGAAAAATGCCCAGCGGCGGATGCGTCGAATAATAAGCCTCATGATGCATCAGATTGAGCGCGCTTTGAGCCTGATAAATTTCGTCAAAATAAGGCTTTTCGGGAAAACCTAAGTTAACCGCGTAAACAAAAAAATAAGCGGTCGCGGCCAGTGTCCACCAAAAAATCGATTTTAACGTTGGGCTCATTTTCATGATAAAATCCATTATATGGCTAAGAGACGAAAAACGCTTCTCGTTTTTTTAACATTATCCTTGTCGACCCTGCTTTCGGCAACACTTCTGTGGTCCGCGGACTCCTCTTCCTCTCGCACCGAGCAAGCGGCTAACGAACTTGCCGGCCAGGCGGAAAACATTCAAAACGACATTCTCAAAAAGCCATCCTTGTCCCTGGAAACGCCTGAAATCGTCGCGGAAGAAAAAAAAGAAGCTCCCGCCGCGGCTCCCGGGCCGTCTTTTTTCGTAAAAGAAATTAAATTTAAAGGGAATGAGGTCATTTCTTCCGCGGAGATTGAAAAACAAATCAAACCCTATGAAAATCAAAAAATGGACTTCGCTAAACTCAATGCCCTGTGCGAACTCATCACTTCCCTTTACCGCGCCCAAGGTTATATCACGAGTTTCGCGTACGTGCCCCCGCAAACCATGGAAAACGGCGTCGTAGAGATCGAAATTGTCGAAGCCAAAATTGGAAAAGTCTCTGTGGAGGGTAACCATTATTTTAAAGAATCTCTCTATCAAAAAGATATGAAGCCCCTCAAAGAAGAAGTGTTTCGCTATCAAAACCTTGAAGGCGCTCTTTCCCGTCTCAATCAAAAACCCGACCGCAAAGCCAGGGCTTATCTGGTGACGGGTGAAACACCGCAAACCTCGGACATGGTTTTAAAAACCGAGGAAACATATCCGATTCACGCCTATTATGAATTTAATAATCGTGGCAGTAAATTCACGCATCGCGGCCGTCAAATCCTGCATTTGGATGACAACAATCTTTTGGGTTACGGTGATATTTTGAATACCAGTTGGACTTTCGCGGAAGAAGATACCTTGCATGGCGGTTCCGCAGGCTATTCTTTCCCTCTTGAAGACACGCCGGCGACACTCAGTTTTAACGCGAGCTACACGAAAACAGCGCTCGCCAAAGACTTGAGAATTTTTGAAATTGACGGTGAGTCTTTGTATCTGGCTCCGGGCATCACCTACACGCTTTATCAGACGGCTTCTTTTTCGCTGGAAGGTTTTCTTAATTTTGAATACAAAGATTCCAAAACTTCCATCCTAGGGCTGGAAGACAGTTTTGACCGTGTGCGAGTTTTGAATCTAGGGCCGCGCTTTGCTTGGCAAGACGCCGGAGGGCGTACAATGCTTTGGTCTCAAGCGTCTTTTGGAATTCCTGATTTTCTGAACGGCCTTGAAAATGTGGATGGGGATGCCAGCCGTCCCAACACCGGAGGCGAATTTAACTATTATTCCGCCGGGGTTGTTCGTCTCCAACGCGTGCCACCCTCTGCTTTTTTAATCATGCGCTTAAACGGCCAATGGACTAGCGACAATCTGACATCTACCGAGCAATTTCGTCTTGGAGGTTCCAGCAGTGTGCGCGGTTATCCGGAATCCGACGCTTCGGGAGACAGCGGTTACAATTTTTCGACGGAGCTCAACACTCCCATTCCCTTTTTGCCCAAGCATGAAGACGGTACCAAAACTGCTTTTTCAAAAACAGATCTTGAGTCGCTGAAGTCCAACCCATCAGAAACAAAGCTTCTGCCGATCTTGGGCAAAGCGATCAATAAAGTGGGTCGTTTGGCGACCTTTGTCGATGGCGGAAAAACATTTAATGAAAACCGCGACAGCGAAACATCCATCAAAGACCGCTGGCTTTTGGGTGCCGGCGCGGGTCTGCGTTTTGAATTTGATAAAAATTTCACACTTCAAACCGATGTGGGCGTTCCGATCGGCGACGAGTCCTCGGACAATCATCCCCGCAAACAAGTGTATGTGGCCGCCAAAGCCGGCTTCTGATTCCCACCAGGATCGGAATTTTTTAATCCTGATCGCTATTTTTTATCTTATTTTGTATGGCTTTCGTCTCTGGCAACCGGGCAACATGTACTTTGACGAAGTTTATCAAGTCAGCACCGCTCAGGAAATCCTGCATTTAGAGGGCTACACCGAGACTTCTCACCCGCCGCTGGGGATGCTCGCGATCGCCGGGTCTATCTTCATTTTCGGCAATCACCCCTGGGCATGGAGACTGGTGTCGCTTTTTTCAGGGCTTGGAAGCTTGATTCTTATTTTCCTAATCTCTAAAAAATTATTCCAAAATCAGCGGGCGGCGCGCTTTTCTTTGTTTCTTTTTATGTTCGACGGATTGCCATTCACACAAGCGCGCATTGGCATCCACAACGCTCAGATGTTGTTTTTAATCCTTCTGTCTATTTTTTGTTTGATGAACTGCGACCTGGCTTCGAAAAAAAACCGGCGTCTGTCCCTATTTTTATCCGGATTTTTTTGGGGGTTGGCGCTGTGTACCAAATGGGTCTCTATGGGCGCTCTGGTACCCCTGGTTCTGGTCTATAAAAAGCTGTGGGAGGATAATGAGAAAAAACATCTGGCGGGGAAACGAACGCTAATCAAGGAATCTATTTTATTTCTTACTCTCTTGCCAATTGTATTTTATTTCATTCCTTTTATGGTGATCCCTTTCATCAAAGGTCTTAGCTGGCAAACGATTTGGGTTTATCAGGTCTTAATGGCGACTTATCATTCCCACTTAAAAGTCGGACATGAATACGGTTCGACCTGGTGGTCTTGGCCGCTACTTCTGAGGCCGATTCAATACTTTTATGAAACGCGGCTGTCGGCTTTTCTCCTGAAGCGCGAAACAATCTCTACCATTTTATGCATCGGCAATCCGTCTATTTTTTGGACACTACCAGCTGTTTTTTTATTTTCTATCTGGAAAAGTATCACAGAAAAACTTTGGCCAGTACGATTCGCGCTGATTTCAAGTTTGGCTTTTTGGCTGCCCTGGTCTCTGATCAGCCGCGTTAAATTTTTCCACTATTTCTATGTGTCGTTTGCGTTTTTGGTGATTCTCTTGGGTTGGATTTTAGATCAGATTTGGACATCCGGAAAAAATGGGAAAATTCTCGTAGGAATTTATCTTTTATTGATTGTGGGATTATTTATTTATTGGTATCCGCTATACACGGCTATTCCTATAACGAAAGAAATTTTTGAATCCCATCTGTGGTTCAAATCCTGGGCTTAGCTAAACTGAACGACCCCGTTATCAAACGTGGCGTTTTGCGCGCGATGAATACCCGTAAAATTAAGCACACTTCCTAAGCTATCAAGACTGCCTCCGCCCACATCCGGCCGGAGTCTGGAGGAATCCCCCGCGTAAACCTGCGGACGACGAAAACCGTTCAAATTGGCTGGCAAAGGTTGTTGACCCATCTGGATATTATTATGAACAGGCGGCAAATTGGCTTGAATCGCTTGGTTGGCGGCATTTTGCGTCAGCTGTGGTAAGAGAGGCGCGGAATTGACGAACCAGTTCTGATTATTGCCGCCGTTGATGGATTGTGTGTTTTGAATTCTCTGGCCACCGGAAGCGTCGCTATCTTGCACATCCACAAAATCCACATTCACTGTTCCATTCACAACAAGATTCCACTTCGAGCCAAATGCCGAAGAACGCAGGTTAATACGATCATCGTCATCAAGGCCGTCCAGTATCAAGGCTCCGTTTACTGTTTGTGTTGTACCC
>JAHFFN010000023.1:0-2924 GCA_023247915.1 Candidatus Omnitrophota bacterium | reverse complement strand
CCCGCCGTGAAAATCAGGGTGGTATCGGTGGAGTTGTTGCTGGTTTCTACTTTCCGGAGTTCATAAAAAGTATTGGAGCCGGAGATGGTTTGGCTAGTACCGTTGAATGTGACACGATTAGTTCCTGTAGTGAAAACACCGCCACTTCGAACCCAGTTGCCGGAAACATTAAACTCTTCGGAAGGGAGAATCAGTGTTCCTGAGGACAAAGTCAGATTGCCGAGCACATTGACATCATTGGAACCGCCGGTGAAAGTGCCGCCATTGATTGTGAGGCCGCTACTAAAATCATGAGTACCGGTGCCGGCCGTATAATTTCCGCCACTCAGTGTCGCCAGTCCCGCGACAGTGACGTTGTGGCCGTTCGCGTCAAAAGTGCCGGCCGAATTGGAAAACATTCTTGAATTGGAAACGCTTAAATTGTCTGAAATTTTTAAAGTTCCCGCGCCTGAATGACTTACACTGTTGTTGACCGGGTACGAATTATTCAGTGTCCAAAGCTGCGTGCCCGCTCCGTCAAAAATCCAGGTTCCACTGGAGGCGGAATAGCCTCCGGCAAAAGTCACATTGCCCGCCATGTTGTGCGTGGTAGATCCCCAGTTCATGTAGCCGCCGGAGTCAATCGATAGGTCGCCTTCCAGATCCAGCGAGGAGCTATTAGTTGCCAAATCCAACACACCGTCGGTCACCGTCAAGTTTCCGTCCACATCCAAAGCGCCGCCTACTTCAATTTTGTCCGAGAGGCCAGAAGTGCCGGAATTATTGATCACCAAATTACCGAAAGCCGCACTGCTTCCGTTATAGTTATAAAGGAATTGGTTTTGACTGCTGGTGAAAGTCGTGGTGTTCGCTTGTCCATTAAAAGTGCCGTAATTGTACCAATGTCTCTGCATCGTCATCGACTTGCCGTTGGCGTTCAAAGTGCTTCCGGCATCGATTTGAAAATCATGGTTGGCCTGGAACGCGTCTTGCAATGTCCAAGTGCCTGAGTTTTTCAAACGCAAATCATAAAAAGCTGAACCACCGGAAGTGATTTGCCCGGCTGAAGCGCCGTCAAGATTAACGATACCGCCGATACTTGAGTTAAATGTACCGCCGCTGTTGAGCCAATTGCCTTTGACATTCAAAATATTATTATTCGATGTCGAAACCGTCCCGCCAGTGATTGTAAAATTACGATTCACATTGAACGTGGCGGTTCCTAAGTTCCAACTGCCCGCTCCGCTAAATTTAAGATCGTAATAAGTTTGTCCCCAGTTGGGAATCGTGTAGCTATAAGAGCCTGCTCCGTCAAATTCTGTTGTCCCTGAGTTGATATCGATGGTAAGTCCGGTGATTGTTTCATCCCCCTTCAGCCGAAAAGTACCCAGATTCTCGAAAGTGGCGCCGGTCGTCGTCAAATTTTTTCCATTGAGATCAAAAGTGCCGTTGGTAATCTGCAGGCTATGCGTAGCGATTAAATTATGCCCAGTGAGATCCCAAGTGCCGCCTACACCGTTAAATTCCAGATCATAAAAAGCATAAAAAGCGCTGGCGTTTTCTCCGGTCGTGCCAACATCAATCGTGTTGTCCGTGTCTGTCGCGGTAAAAACCACTTTGCCGGTACCGGCATCTAAAAATCCACTAGCCGAATTATTCGCCCAGCTTCCGCCGGCATAAAGCGTTTTGTCATTTAAGGCCAGATGCCCTGCGGCTATCACAATATTGCGATCCGCGTAGAATGTGTCTTGAAGACTGGCGGTACCGCCGGAGCCACCAAAAGTCACATCATAAAAATGCGAACCACCGGTGGTGACTGTTCTGCTCGTCGCGTTGGGAGCAAGAAAATTCACAAGTCCGTTGCCATGCGTGAATGTTCCGGAGTTAGCCCAATTGCCCGTCGTTTCAATTGTTTGGCCATTGGCAGACAGCGTGGCGCCACTTCCAATGGTGACACTGCCCACTTCCAAAAGACTATTGAGTGTCCAAACACCGCCGGAGCCGGTAAAACTTAAATCGTTATAAGAATTGCCCAGCTTGAGTCCTGTGTATGAGCTTGTTCCGTAATACTCCACGATTCCCGAATTACTTCCCAGAGAAAGTCCCGTGATGGTTTCACCCCCCTGAAGCCGAATGGTTCCGCCACTGCCAATCGAGGTATTCCCCGCGCTTCCTGAAACCGTTAATGATTTGCCATTGATATCAAGCGTGCCATTGGTAACGGCTAACGCATTGGCTACGGTCGTGTTGTTTCCTAAGGTCCACTTGCCTCCCACTCCGTCCATGGTCAGATTATAAAATGAAGGCGCGCTTGGCGTAGGAGAGCCTCCGATGGTGTTGTCCGTATCCGTCGCGGTGAATTTGACCGTTCCATTGTTGTGAGTGAAAGTTCCGCTGTTGGAAAAATTGCCACCAATTGAAAGAATACCGGAGGTGGAAGTAAACGAAGAGCTGGAATTATTGGTAAAGTTTCCGCCGACAGTGACCGCGCCGGTGGAACTAGCCCAAGTACCGCTGTTACTAAGATTGCCAGTAATCGCCGTGCTTAAGGAAGAAGGCGTGAAAGTTCCGGTGTTAACAGTGACATTCCCATTAATGGTCGTCGTTCCACTGCCACCGTCAAAAGAAATAAGGTTAGGAGAACCACCGTGCTTGGTAATCGTTAACGCGCCGGCCGTTAAATTATTAGCTCCCATGGCGAGCGAGGCAACACCATTCGCATTGGGCGTTCCTGTGACAGCTCCCAAAGTCAATGTGCCAGTTATGCTAAGATCCGCTTTTGCCGTAAATGTCGGAGGCGGAGCGCTGGTGCTCAAACTGGTGGAAGAAGTTAAAATAAGATTTCCAAGGCCACTGATCCCATACAACTCCGATGTGAGTGGCGGCGATCCTGCGGTACCGTTATTAGTGGATGAAGTAATAATTGTTAAATTTTGTCCCGTGCC
>JAHFFN010000022.1 GCA_023247915.1 Candidatus Omnitrophota bacterium | reverse complement strand
GTCGGATGAGCCGGAGACGCTGGGTGCTTTGACTGTTGCGGGGCGTGAAAATTTAGATAATTTGGTGTGGGTCGTGAATTGCAATCTCCAGCGTTTGGACGGACCCGTGCGCGGCAACGGCAAAATTATTCAAGAGCTCGAAGGCCTGTTTCGCGGCGCGGGTTGGAATGTCATCAAAGTAATTTGGGGATCTGACTGGGATCCGTTTCTCAAGGCCGATCACAAAGGCCTGCTTCTGAAGAGAATGGAAGAATGCGTCGACGGCGAATACCAAAAATATTCGGTAGAGCCCGGAAGTTACACCCGTAAAAATTTCTTCGGCAAATACCCCGAGCTTTTGGAAATGGTCAATCATCTGACCGACCAGCAAATTCACAAACTTCTTCGCGGCGGCCATGATCCGAAGAAAGTGTACGCGGCCTACAAAGCGGCGACGGAACACAAAGGTCAGCCGACGGTAATTTTGGCGAAAACTATCAAAGGCTACGGTCTCGGCGAAGCCGGGGAAGGCCGCAATGTTTCGCATCAGCAGAAAAAATTAAACGAAAAAGAATTGCGCGAATTTCGTTCGCGTTTGAATATTCCCATCAGTGATGAGGTGATTGCCGGAACGCCTTTTTATCGTCCCGCCAATGATTCACCGGAAACCAAATATCTTTTGCAACGCCGTCACGCGCTTGGCGGATTTTTACCGTCTCGTAAAGTCAAAAAAGAAGTGTTGAATGTGCCGAAAACAGATGCCTACGAAGAATTTTACAAGGCCTCCGGCGAAACTGAGCTTTCAACCACGATGGCTTTCGTGCGCCTTCTGACTAAATTCTTGCGCGACCCTAATATAGGAAGACGCGTGGTTCCGATTATTCCGGATGAAGCCAGAACCTTCGGGATGGACGCGCTTTTCCGTCAGATTGGTATTTATTCTTCCAAAGGTCAATTGTATGAACCTGTGGATCGCGAATCACTGCTTTATTATCAAGAAGCCAAAGACGGACAAATTTTAGAAGAGGGGATTACCGAAGCGGGTTCGATGGCTTCGTTCATTGCCGCGGGCAACGCCTACGCGACGCTTGGCACGACGATGATTCCGTTTTTTATTTATTATTCGATGTTTGGTTTCCAGCGTGTCGGCGACATGATGTGGTTAGCCGGGGATATTCGCGCCAAAGGTTTCTTGCTTGGTGCTACCGCCGGACGCACGACGTTAAATGGCGAAGGTCTCCAGCATCAAGACGGGCACAGCCATTTGTTGGCCAGTACGATTCCGTCGATTTTGGCGTATGATCCCGCGTTCGCGTTTGAAATCGCGGTGATTATTGAGGACGGCATGCGCCGCATGTACGTCGACAACGAAGAAGTTTTTTATTACATCACGCTTCACAATGGCAACTATCCGATGCCGGCGATGCCCGAAGGTTGCAAGGAAGGCATTTTGAAAGGCCTCTACAAATTTAAAAAAGGCGCCGAAGGTAAAAAACAAAAAGCGCAGATTTTTGGAAGCGGCGCGATCATGGTCGAAGCGTTGAAGGCTCAGGAGATTTTAGAGAAAGATTATGACGTTTCCGCCGATATTTGGGGCGCGACCAGCTACAAACAACTTCGTACCGATGCTTTGAATGCCAAGCGCTGGAATATGCTGCACCCGACCGAGCCTAAAAAGAAATCCTATCTTGAAACTGTCCTTGAAAAAGAAAACGGTGTATTTATCGCGGTTTCCGATAATATGAAAATTGTGGCGGATCAAATCGCGCCTTGGGTGCCCGGCGGACTGATGACGCTCGGCACGGACGGTTTTGGTCGCAGTGACACCCGTCAAAATTTAAGACGTTTCTTTGAGGTGGATGCCCAGTGCATCGTGATCGCGACACTTTATCAACTGGCCGAAAAAGGCAAGATTTCTCATGACGTGGTTTCAAAAGCCATTAAGACTTTGGGCGTAAATCCCGAAAAAGTTTATCCGATTTGCATTTAATTAAAATTTTATTTTAGGAGAGTAACATGGATATTCGTATCCCTCGTTTGGGTGAGGGCGCTGAAAGCGGTTCGATCGTCAACATCTTGGTCAAAGAAGGCGATCGTGTTCAAAAAGACCAAACGATTTTAGAACTCGAAAACGAAAAGGCTGTCGCGCCGATTCCTTCCACGCATGCGGGCGTGGTGACCAAAATTTATGTCAAACCCGGCGATAAAGTTTCCGTGGGTCATGCGGTGATCGCTATTTCTGAAGAGGGAGGCGCGGCTTCTTCGGCTCCCGCGCCGGCCGCTCCAGCCCCCACCGTTGCCGCTCAGCCGGTTTATACACCGCCCGCGGCACCTGTCACGCCGGCATCAGCACCTGCTTCAAACCAAGATTATACTTATGTTTCTAAGAGCGGTCTTCCACCCGCGGCTTCTCCGACGCTTCGCCGTATCGCGCAGGATTTGGGCATTGATTTAAATCATGTGCGCGGCACCGAGGCCGGCGGTCGTATCGGCATGGCGGATTTAAAAAATTATATCCAGTCGCTTCAATCTCGCGCTGTTTCGGGTGGCGGCCAATCCGCCGGGTCTGTTTCTAGCTCAGCGCCCAAGGCGGTTTCTTCCGAGAAAATTGATTTTTCAAAATGGGGTTCGATCACCCGCAAGCCATCCTCGTCACTGCGCCAAAAAATTGGCCAGAAAATGACAGAATCTTGGACGACGATTCCGCATGTCACGCAGTTCGAGGATGCGGATATCACAGCACTCATGGAATTGCGTAAAAAATTTGTAGCCGCCTACGAAAAAAAAGGCGTCAAGCTTACCGTCACTCATTTTGTGATGAAGGCTGTTGTTGCGGCTCTTAAAAAATACCCGATTGTGAACTCCAGCCTTGAAGAGGACACTCAGGACATTATTTTCAAAAATTATATTCATCTAGGCGTCGCGGTAGACACGGAGCAGGGTTTGATTGTTCCCGTTGTTCGTGACGCGGATAAAAAGAGCATGCTCGAGATCGCCAAAGATCTGGAAACGCTCGCCGAAAAAACCCGCGCCAGAAAAATTGCCATTGATGATTTGAAGGGCGGCTCCTTCACCATTTCCAATTTAGGAAGTTTGGGCGTGCCGCATTTTACGCCAATCGTGAACAAGCCTGAAGTTGCGATTTTGGGTGTTGGCCGCGGCGCTTGGAAGCCGGTTGTGATAAAGTCCAAAACAAAAACAGGCAAAGACAAAATTGAACCCAGACTTTTGATGCCTCTGGCGCTTTCTTATGATCATCGCGTGATTGATGGCGCGGATGGCGCTCGTTTTATCCGGGAAATCGTACAAAATTTAGAAAACTTTAAGTTAGAGGATGTGAAACTATCATGAAAGCGACACAGACACAGATTTTAGTTTTAGGCGCCGGCGTCGGCGGGTACACCGCGGCCTTTTACGCGGCGGATTTGGGAATGAAGGTGATTTTGGTCGAACAGGACGCGGCTCTCGGCGGTGTTTGTTTAAATCGCGGCTGTATTCCTTCCAAGGCCTTGCTTCACGCGACAAAAATTGTTCATGATTCAGAACTTTCAGCGACTCGCGGTGTTTCTTTCGGCCAGGCAAAAATCGAAATTGAAAAACTTCGCGCCTGGAAAGAAGGCGTGGTGAAAAAATTGAATCAGGGCGTTTCTTTTATCGCTCAAAAGCGCGGTGTTGAAGTATGGCAGGGTCGCGGTTATTTTGAAGACTCCAAGACTCTTCGCGTGGAGACCAAGGAGGGTCAGAAATTTATTCAATTTGAAAAAGCCATTATTGCGGTCGGTTCCAAACCCGCGCTTCCCAAAGCGTTTGATTTGGGAAATCCGCGTGTCATGACTTCGACGGAGGCGTTGGAGCTTCCGGAAGTGCCGGCAAAGCTTTTGGTGGTCGGCGGCGGCTATATCGGAATGGAATTGGGGACGGTTTATTCCTCGATTGGCAGTGAAGTCACCGTTGTCGAGGCGCTGGACGCGATCTTGGCAGGAGCGGACGCGGATCTGGCTCGCCCGGTGGTTCGTTATGCCGAGAAAAATTTTAAAGAAGTGCGCTTGAAGGCCAAAGTGACCAAGATGGCCACTAGCGGCAAACAAATTAAGGTGAATATCGAGCACGAAGGAAAGACTCTCGAAGAACTTTATGATCGGGTGCTTATCTCTGTGGGGCGTACTCCCAACACCAATGATTTGGGTCTTCAAAATACTAAAATTGAAAAAGATGAAAAAGGTTTTATCAAGGTGAATGGCAAACAACAAACGTCGGATCCCAATATTTACGCGGTTGGTGACGTGGCTGGCGGACTTCTCTTGGCGCACAAAGCCGCTCGTGAAGCGCGTGTGGCGGTTGAGAATCTCGCGGGCAATCCTGTAGAGTTTGGACACGCCGTTGTGCCGGCTGTGGTGTTTACGGATCCCGAAGTGGCTTGGTGCGGTTTGACTGAAAATGAAGCCAAACAAAAGGGGATCGAAGTAAAGGTTTCGCGTTTTTCTTGGGCTGCTTCCGGCCGCGCTTTGGCGACTGATAAAACAGACGGGCTAACGAAACTTATTATTGAACCTGAAACCGAACGCATTCTCGGCATGGGCATTGTAGGCGCCGGCGCCGGTGACATGATTTCCGAAGGTGTCCACGCCATCGAAATGGGCGCTACCGTTAAAGACTTGGCCGAAACCATTCATCCGCATCCAACATTTTCCGAAACTATTATGGAGGCTGCGGAGGCCTTTCACGGACATTCTTCGCACTTCTTTACTCCCAAGCGGTAAAAGGTTTGACCTATCTCTTTGCTAACAAACTAACGGTTAAGGGTAGCGCAAACTTCAGTTTGCGTAATTCAGGTAGAATTCAAAATGCCACAAAAGGTTTGATAGGTTAATGGTAAGGTCACTCCAGAAAAATGGTGGTCAGGTTTAAACCTGACCACCATTTTTCTAGGGTCTATCTTAAATTTAGTCCCAGATCGATTCGGGTCGTTAGTTAGCAGAGTGATTTAGCAAACTAAAGTTTGCACTACTTTCATGCGATTCGTTTGTTAGCAACAGCACATATCCCAAATTAAATAAATTATTATGCTTACTGCAACCCCCAAAACCAACCCCTTCGCTCCGCGCGAATACGGGACACTTCATCAGGTGACCGAGCGTACCTACATTTTCCGCAATATCACCAATTCTTCTTTTGTGATCGGGGATAAAGGCGTGGCCGTCATTGATACCCAGGTCAACCAACCTTTGGCGGAGAGGCTTTTAAAGTTAGTTCGTTCTGTAACGCAGAAACCCATCCTGTACGTCATCAACACGCATTATCATTGGGATCACACGAGCGGGAACGCTTTGTTTAAATCCGAGGGTGCTGAGATTATTTCTTCAAAGCTCACAAAGGAATTTATGACGGCGCGCGCCCCACGTCAGAAAGAATTTTTGTCGGGACGCGGTTTTGAGCTCGGCAAAGATCCACTGCTTCCCGAAACGACATTTGAAGGTCACCACGAAATTGATCTGGGGAATATGCCGCTTCATTTATTTTTTGCCGGCTCCGCCGAAACCGATGACGCCACGGCGGTGCATGTGCCCACCGAGAGCGTTTTGATGAGTGGGGACACGGTGATGACCGGCAGTTTCCCGATATTTGGACAGCCGGTATGGGACGAAGGCCTCCAAGGGGACGGCGCTTGGGAAAAAACGATCGCCAATCTTCTTTCTAAAAACCCCAAACACATTATTCCAGGTCATGGCCCTTTGGCTTATGAAAAAGAAATCAATCTTTTGCTTCAAATTGAGAAATATTTTAACGAAGAAGTAAAAAAACTTGTGCAGCGTGGCTTCACACCGGATCAAACCCTCGCGGATTTAGAACCACGTCTTCCCGAATGGATTAAAAAAATTCCAGTTGTCTGGGGCAGTCCCCGCTACGCAATCCTGCGTGTTTATCGCGGCCTCACTCGTGGGTCATCCGACAAAGAACTCGGTTGGCAACAGCACAAACCGAGCTCAATTCCCGGCGCGTCTTCTTCCGCCGTCGAGGGTAAAATTAAAAATAAAAAATTACTCAAAGAATACCTTCAAATCGCCAATGAGGCCAAAGAAGGCGGTGATCCCGCGCTTCGTTTGACGGTGTTGAAGAAAGCGACAGAATCTTTTTCCGCGGATGTTGATTCTTGGCTGGAATATGCCGATGCTCTCATCGAAGAATCCCGCAAAGAAGATTCAGTTCTTGAGAAGGGAGATTTTTTTCAAGCCGCACGAAATGCCTGGGATCGTGTACTGGCTTCGGAGCCCTCGCACACAAAAGCGATGCTTGGTAAAGGGCGATACCTGACGATGATGGCTTACCGAGGAGGGGATGATCCTTCCGAGGGCATGTCTTTGCTAAAGCGCGTGGCTGAAAAAGAATCAACGGGTCGCCTGCGCGCGGAAGCCGAATTTTATTTGGGGATTGGCCATCGCCGTTTGGGCGATGAAACGAAAGCATTGGAACAATTCAAAAAGGCGCTCAAATTCGACGCATTTTTTATGCCGGCGCGTTTGGCTCAAAATTAAAGGAGAATGACGTTGGGACAGGATCTGTTGATCGCTAAAGGAAATAACGAACTTTTTATTTTGCCCGGCATGGCCAATCGTCATGGACTCATCGCGGGCGCGACCGGCACCGGAAAAACAGTGACGCTTCAAGTGATGGCTGAAAATTTTAGCCGCATTGGGGTACCGGTTTTTATGGCGGATGTGAAAGGGGATCTGTCGGGTGTTTGCAAAATAGGCTCCGCGACACCAAAAATTAAAGATAGGATTCAAAAACTTGGAATATCTGATTTTAATTTCAACGCTTTCCCGGTTGTTTTTTGGGATGTTTTTGGAGAAAACGGCCACCCCGTGCGCGCGACCGTTTCCGAAATGGGGCCTTTGCTTTTGGGGCGTCTCTTGGGGCTCAATGACACTCAAGCCGGCGTTTTGAATATTGTTTTTAAAATCGCCGACGACAATAAACTTTTGCTTCTGGATCTAAAAGATTTTCGTGCGATGATCCAATACGTGGGAGACAATGCTGCCAATTTTAAAACCAATTATGGCAATATTTCGACAGCCAGTATCGGCGCCATCCAGCGTTCGCTTCTAGAACTTGAAAACCAAGGCGCGGATAAACTTTTTGGCGAGCCCGCGCTCAATCTGGATGATTTGATTCAAACCGACGCCAAAGGCCGCGGGGTGATCAACATTTTGGCGGCGGACAAGCTGATGCAGTCTCCTAAAATGTACGCGGTGTTTTTGTTGTGGCTTCTGTCGGAGCTGTTTGAAAAAATGCCGGAAGCCGGTGATTTGGATAAACCGAAACTCATTTTCTTCTTCGATGAAGCGCACTTGCTTTTTAATGACGCGCCTAAGGCGTTGCTGGAAAAAATCGAGCAGGTGGTGCGACTCGTTCGTTCTAAAGGGGTGGGTGTTTATTTTGTTTCGCAAAACCCGTTGGATATTCCCGAAACGGTGCTCGGACAGCTTGGAAATCGTGTTCAGCACGCACTAAGAGCTTTCACGCCCAAAGATCAAAAAGCGGTGCAGACCGCCGCGTCGACATTTCGCGCTAATCCCAAACTCAACACTGCCTCGGCGATTATGGAGCTGGCTGTCGGAGAGGCCTTGGTCTCCTTTCTGGATGATAAAGGATCGCCTTGCGTGGTTGAAAGGGCTTGGATTTATCCTCCGTCAGGGCAGATAGGGCCGGTGACACCCGAAGAGCGGAAAAAAATCGTTCAAGCCTCCGCTGTCTATGGCACCTACGAAAAAACAGTGGATCGCGAATCCGCGTATGAGCTTTTAACCGCGCGAGCCGAGAAGCATCTGGAAACAACTCAGAAACAAAACGCGACGGTACCTTCAAGGCCTTCGGGACGCACGCCGGAAACCATGTTTGAGGCCGCCGCTAAAAGCGCGATTCGTTCTGTGGGCAGTCAAATCGGAAGAGAAATCGTGCGAGGTGTTTTAGGATCGATTCTGGGCAGTTCGCGTCGGCGTTAGAAAAAACAACAGGATCTTTTTGATGACTTTTCTTAAGGCGGCGTTCGTCGCGTTTTTTCTAATTTTTCCAAGCACTCCCGCTTTTTCTGAATCTTTGCCGGTTCAAGATCCTAAGTCTAAAGCCGACGAAGTTCTTTCTATGGTTGAACTTCAAATTCCTGATTTAAGCGATGAGTCCGAAGAAGTTCGTCAGGCGATTATTCAGGAGACAGCGAACTTAGAAGTGACGCTAGGCCATCTGGACGCAGCAATGAAAGCTGACATCAAAGATCCTGATTACAAAGAGATGATCTTGGGTTTAGTGGCGGTTCAAGAGTGCCAAGAGGGAAAAGTGGAGGACGCGGAAGCGAGAGTTTTTAAAATGTCCAATACGCTTTACAAGGTTGACGCGCATACAGGGATTGGCAAAGCTTTAACCGAAACGGATAAATTTAAAACACAGGAACACTTCCAACAAGCGTCAGATCTTTTGCCGTTTATTGAAAATGAAACAGATGAATTTGATCGTCAAAAAAATCTGGCGCTGGCTCAGCTCGAGTCCAGGTATTTAGCAAAAGCCCTGGCCATTGTCACCGACATTTCAGGAGATTTTAAAAAAGCCCAAGTGTTGGCCCAAATGATTATGCATGCCAAGGATGAAAACCAATTAAAGCAGATTCAGCTGGCGATTGGGTTAACCCAAGACAAATTTATTCGAAATAAATTGGATGAAATTTTAACGCTTTTTGAGGCCAAATCAGGATGGATGAAGGAAGCGCTCGATCACGCTGGTGAGCTTCCGGAACCGGAAAAAGTCATGGCATTTTGCAAGATTGCCCTGATGCAGTGGGAATTAAAAAAAACCGAGTCGGCGGCGGATTTATTAAAGAGAGCCGAAGAGGCAATCACCCCTATTTCTGATAATTATGAAAAATCCAAAGCGTTTGGGGCGCTCGCATCCACGCAATTAAAAATGAACCTAAATCAATCCGCCCGCGAAAATTTTCAAAAAATGAAGCTTTTCGCGATGCGTTTAAGCAAAAACAATTTAGCCCGCGCCCGGCTTTGCGTGGAAATCGCCGAAGGCCAACGATCCAACGGGCAGACAAAGGAGGCGCACATTAATTTTTATGAGGCAAGAAATTCTCTAGTCGAAGCGGAGGGCTCCACGGATAGCAAAGCGCGGTTGTTTTCACAAATCGCCAAAGGTCAGTGTCTTTTGGGCTATGTCCCCGATTCAACAGAATTTTTTTCTAAGGCCAAAAAGATGGCTGGTGAGGGAAAGGATATTGAGAAAAAAATTGAGCTCTTGATCAACATTGCTTCTGACCAAAACGAGGCCAAACTTACGGAAGAAGCCGAAGAGACGCTTGAGCAAGCGACAAAAGAAGCTAAAGTTCTTGAAGACGAAGAGGATCGCGCCAACCATTTAAAAAAAATCGCGCTGGCCTACATTCAATTTAAAGATTTAGACAAAGCCCAAAAACTTTCAGAATTTATTTCATCGCCGCTTAGAAAAGGAGATATGTGTTGGGCCATAGGATTCGAACTGGCTAAGAACGGCAATGAGGAAGAAGCTATTTCAATGGCCAAGAACCAACCCTCACGACCACTAACGCTCCGAGGTCTTTTAGGCGCGGCCTCAGGAATTTTATTGAAGGCATCTCAGGCATCGAAAGAAAGTTTGTTGGACACTTCTCTTTTAAAAGGTGATGCGGATCAAGGACTTCAAAAATAGTTAAAACATGGCTCTTGTGGTCAGAAAAGTCTTATGATACTATTACTAGTAGAAAAGCCCACTAAACCACGGTTTTAGACGATGAGCGCGATCCAAGAGACAATTAAGAAGGCCGAAAAAGAAAAAACCTCCGCTATTATCTCCGAGCTTCTGGAGCAACGTCCCGGAAGTTATGTTGAGATTCAAAGCCAGAAACCCCCGTATCTTTTGATCGCCATGATTTTGGCGCTGGGCGTGGCGCTGTTTTTATTTATCTCCGAAAGAGATTTGAGGCTCCAGCGTGAAGCGGTGCTGGCCACCAAGATCGCGGAATTGGACGATAAGCAGATGAGAATCAGCGCTCTTGTTCAAGAAAACACCGAAATCACCCAATCTTTTAAAAGCAAGGTAGAAGAGCTGGAATTTACGCTCAAGCAAATGAATGACAGTTTCGACATGCTCATGAAGGAGCGCGCAACACTGAAAATACAGAGCGATGAAAAGGATAAGAAGCTGACCGATCTTTCCGCTCAGGTCGAGGCGCTTGCGACCGACAAAGTAGAACTCATCAGTCTCGTCAAAGCTCAGAAAGCCGAGCTCGAACGTTTTTCTTCCTCAACCGGTACCGGTCACACGCGATAGCGTACTCGGAATTTTCGTTTCAAATTTCAAAAATTCTCCCGTGACGGGGTGTGTTATTTTTAAGAGATACGCGTGAAGGCCTAGCCGTCTGGCGGGGTTGGTTTCAGCGCCGTATTTTTCATCGCCAATAATAGGATGACCCATATCAGCCAATTGGACGCGGATTTGATGTTTGCGGCCGGTCAAGAGTGTCACATCTAAAGAGCAGTACCCACCGCGTCTTTTAATCACCTGATATTTTGTGATAGCCAGCTTGGAATTTTTGGTCTCTTCTTCGGTGCTATACACTTTAAGCGACTCGGTTTGGCTAAGATAGCTTTGCAAAGTATCCGAAGCTTTGGAAGGCGTTCCTTCCACCACGGCATAGTATTTTTTCTCAAAAAATTCCCAACTATCCTGCAAACATTGCTTCACTTTCTGACTTTTGGCAAAAATCAAAATTCCGGACGCTTCCCGATCCAGGCGATGCACGACAAATACGCGCTCAGGTTTTCGCGGCGACACGTTTTTTAAATATTCATTTAATTTGTAATAAACGGTGCGGTCTTTGACTTCGTCGGTGGCGATGGTCAAGAGTTTCGGCGGTTTATCTACTACAATAATCGCCGAATCCTCATAAATAATCTGAAGTCCGCCTTCGGCGCGATCCGCGCGCAAAGATCTTTTATCGGTGCGCACACTCAAAACATCGCCGGGTTTGAGTGGGTGATCATGGCGCGTGGCCGGTTTTTGATTGACCGCGATCGAGCCAAATTTAAGAAGTTGTTTTAGCTTTGTTTTTTTGAATTCCGGAAATACTTTTTGGAGATAATCCACCAGACGCCAGGATGCGCCTGCGGGATTTTCCGGCACCGTAAAATTTTTAAGAGAGGGTTCAGGCAAGAAATTGTTCGCGGTAGACTTTAATCAGGACAAAGAAAATGGAGAGCACAATCGGCGCCAAAAAGATCCCAATAAGCCCGTACACTTCCAGGCCGCCGAGAATGCCCAAAAAAAGAAGGAAAAAGGGGAGATCGGTTTTTTCCCCGATGATCAAGGGTTTTAAAAAATTGTCCACGAGACTGATCACAAACACGCCGAGCCCCAAAAGAATCACCGCTCTGGCCGTATGACCCGTCGCGAACAAATAAATCACAAAAGGAAACCACACCGCCGCCGCGCCAAATACGGGAATCATTGTCGCGAAAAACGTTAGCACGGTGAAAAAAATCGGAACAGGAAGACCCAGCGCCCAAAACACGAGTCCCGCGATCACCGCCTGAGCGAGGCTGGTCAAAATCTGGCCGCGAAGCGCCGCTCCCAAGGTCTCCGTCAAACTCTCAAACAATTCTTTTTTTGTTTTTTCTTCCAGCGGTGTTAACACATAAATAAAACGGTAAATTCTTGCCCCGTCTTTTAAAAAGAAAAACACCAAAAAGAAAGTCATGAATGAATAAAAAAAGAAAAGCGCGATATCTCTGGCCATCATCCCGGATTGACGGGCGGCGATCTGTACGAGATTGGACGCCTGGCTGGTGATCCAGCCTTTCATATTTTGCCGAACCAGCGGGATCTCAAAAAGCTGTTCTTTGATTTTCTGGATGGGGCCTAAAGACAGAAAATGTTTCGCCCACAGTCTAAGATTCCCTTCATGAACCCATCGCGTCAGCCAATGATAAAAATGAGCCGCTTCCTCCGCCAGCCGCGCCACCAAAAAGCCCGCCAGCGGAACAAAAATAAGAAAGATGATGGAGGTGGTGATAATGGTCGCCGGTATTTCTCGGCCGCCGACGAATTGCTTAATCTTAAGATACAGCGGATAAAATCCAAACGCCATGATGGCCGCCCAGAGTATTGGCTCCGAAAAAGGAAGCAAAATGAAATAAACTTGGGAGACAATAAATAGAAGGAGGGCGATAAAAAAAACCGCCACAATGTGTTTCTGGGAAAAGATTTTATCATCTTGCATAACGAATGCTATCATAATACACGCCATGCCAAGAAACAATGCTTATCCACATTTTCTAAATTCACCAACTGCCGACCCCTGGAAGAAAATCGGCGCTCGTCGTCGCGCGGGCGTGGCGACACCTCTTTTTTCCGTCTATTCCTCCAAAAGCGTTGGTGTCGGGGAATTTCCGGATCTGGATCTTTTAGCCAAGTGGGCTGCCTCCGTCGGTTTGAGCCTGGTTCAACTCCTGCCCATGAATGACACCGGTTTTAATTTCCGGCCTTATGATTCGGAGAGTTCTTTCGCGCTGGAACCGATGTACCTGTCTCTTTCCGAACTAAAAATTAAAAATAGAGGCGCTTTTAAAAAAGAAATCGAGGCGCTTCAGAAAAACTTTCCGATCCACCCGCCGCGCATCGATACCCGGATCAAGCGCGCTAAGCTGGAGCTTCTTTTTAAAATTTTTGAGGCAAATCACCCGGCCGGCGAAAAACTTTTTGAGGCCTATTGCGAAACCAATCGTTTTTGGCTGCAGGATTATGCTCTTTTTAAGGTGTTGAAAGAAAAATTTTCAGAGAGTGGCTGGGCGGATTGGCCGGAGGAATTTAAAAATCGCGATCACGCGGCTTTGGAACGCCTTGAAAAAGAAAATGCCGGAAGAATGGAATTTTTCCGCTGGCTTCAGTGGCAGTCTTTTCTCCAATTAAGCCAAGCCAAAAAAGCCGCCGCCGCGCGCGGTGTATTTCTGATGGGAGATTTGCCCTTTTTGGTATCCAATGACAGTGCCGACGTGTGGGCGCAGAGAGCGCTTTTTAAGCTCGACTTGGTTTCCGGCGCGCCACCGGACGCTTGTTTTGCCGGCGGACAACGCTGGGGAATGCCGCCTTATAATTGGGAAGAGGTCGAGGGAAAAGACAAAGAGTGGCGCTATCTTCAAGAAAAATTGAAATACGCCGAAAATTTTTACAATCTTTACCGTATCGATCATTTTGTCGGGTTGTTCCGGGTGTGGGTATTCCCGCGCAGCGATGAAAAGATGCCGGGAGTGTTTGATCCTGTCGATGAGACAGTATGGGAAGCGCATGGACGAAAAATCTTGTCCGCGATGATTCAAAAAAATTCCATGCTCCCTTGCGCGGAAGATTTGGGAACGGTGCCGGAATGTTCGCCGAGAGTTCTAAAAGAATTTGGTATCCCAGGCATGGAGATTCAGCGATGGTCTAGAGAATACGAGACCGACAGTTCTTTTAAATTACCCGAAAAATACCGTTCCAACGCGGTTGCGGCTATTTCCACGCATGACATCGCTCCGCTGAAGGTCTGGTGGGAAGAAGAGGCTTTCGCTCCCGGCGAAAGAGATGCTTTTTGGAAATATTTAAATTTAAAAGGAGAGCCTGCCCCCAAAGCTGATCTTACTTTCATTCAAGCCGCTCTTTTAAAAATAAATGAAGCCAACTCTATCTTTAGCATTCAACTTTTGCAAGATTGGCTTTCCCTGGGGGAGTTGCCGGGCAGTGAGAACCCTGACTTCCGGATTAATTTCCCCGGCACCGTGAGTGACAAAAATTGGACTTTGTGTTTGCCTTTTTCGTTGGAAGTGATGAAAAATCTGCCGGCGAATAAACTCATTAAAAAAATTGTCAAAGAAAGTTCCCGCGCCTAGTCCGCAAATGGTACTTGCGCAGTCCTTGCCCCTGGAGTTATGATTCTTGCAATGAAAAAGACCGCGAAGCCACCCCTCACTCCAAAAACTGGTTTTTTGAGTCGTCCTGATTTTTGGGCGCCTCTTTTATTTGTTTTTGTCGGATTTCTGATTTATTCTAACAGCTTTAATTCCTCATTCCGCTTTGACGACTATGGTTTTATCGCCGATCGCATCCAGGTTCGCGATATCGGGCGCGTGTGGCGTGAAGGAGACACGCTCCGTAAAATTCCCTATCTGACTTTTGCTTTGAATTATTCTTGGACGGGACTCAAGGTGTGGAGTTGGCATTTGGTCAACCTGCTTTTGCATTTAGTCGTCACTCTTTTATTGTGGGGTTTGGCAAGAACGACCTGGCGCTCGCCGGCACTGGCACATCATCCTTGGAAAAAACACGCGGAAGGGTTGTCGTTTTTAACGGCTTTGTTTTTCTTGTGTCATCCCATCCAAACTTCCGCCGTTACCTATATTTATCAGCGCATGATGGTGATTGCCGCGCTTTTCCATGTGCTGACATTGTATGCCTACGCCAAAGCGCGCATTGACCGCAAATACGCGATGTTTGGTATTGCCATCGTCGCGGCAGTGCTCGCGGGTTTCGCTAAACAGGTGAATGTCAGTCTTCCAATCACGATTCTTTTGTATGAAGCCGCTTTTTGTTCTCCCTCTCTTGGGGAGTTTCTCCGTCGTTGGCCGCGCTATTTAACCTACCTTGCCGGCCCAGCCATCATTTATTTTTGGGCGTTCAAACAGAACTGGTTGAAAGCCATTATTTCCGGAGGTTTCCTGGACACCCTGCGCCAGCTTTACCCGCGTAATGTGAATTCATGGATGGCATGGCATCAATGGGTGCCCACGCAGTGCAATGTGATACGGACTTATTTTCGTCTCATGGTTTTTCCAATCAATCAAACGTTGGATTATGATTATCCCATCTCCGATAGTTTTCTGGAGCCCAGCGTGTTGGTTTCCTTGATTTTTTTGGCGGCGATTGTGGCAGTGGCTATCTGGTGCTGGCGCCGTTACCGGTGGATCTTTTTCGGGCTTCTTTTTATCTTAGCGACTTTCGCGATCGAGTTTTTCGCCATTCGGGATGTCATTTTTGAACATCGCTTGTATTTGCCGATGCTTGGCTTTGCCTTTGCGTTGCCGTCGCTCATTCAAGCGCTTTCGGAAGATTTTGGTAAAACCAAAAAAGTTTGCGCCGCGCTTCTTTTGGCTTTATGTCTGGCGACTTTCGCGCGCAATGCCGTGTGGGCGGATGAAGAAAAATTTTGGATGGAAGACATCAAACATTCTCCTCTTAAAGGAAGACCCTACTATTCACTGGGTGTTTATTACGCCTTTCGTGGTGAACATGACAAAGCGGTTCCTTTATATAGGAGAGCACTGGAACTGTGGCCTACTTTTGCGGATGCCTACTCCAATCTTGGGAAATCTCTTGAAAATATCGGACACATGGATGAGGCCATCAATTATTATGCCAAGGCTGTTGAAATCGACTCGCAGTCACCGGATGCGCTCAACAATCTGGGTTCGGCCTTGGTTCGGGAGGGTCGTTTTGATGAAGGGCGCAAATACTACCAGCGATCCATCACCTATAAACCCGACAATTTTGAAACGCTCAACAACATTGGCACGTCCTATGCGATGCAACAAAGATACAATGAGGCGTATGATTGGTATCTCAAGTCCGTCGCCGCCAATCCCGAATACGCGCACGCGCATAACAATCTAGGAACACTTCTAGAAATGCGCGGAGACAAGGCGGGAGCCGAAAAGTACTATAAAGAAGCGGCACGTCTTAAGCCTGATTTTTTCGAAGCCTACAATAATTTAGCCGGGGTTTACGTGAAAGAAAAAAAATACCCGGAAGCGATCATCGCGTATAAAAAAGCATTGAGCATCCAGCCGAATTATGCGGAAGGCAATAACAGCGTCGCCTCTCTTTTGGCTTTTTCTGGAAATTACCCGGAAGCGGCTCAGCATTATTTAAAAGCCATTGAAAATAAATCGGACTACATTGACGCTTATGTGAATCTCGCGAATGTGTATCTCAAGGCCAATCAATTTTCCGATGCGAAAAAAATATTGCAAGAGGCACAACAACTGAAGCCTGATAATAAGGAAGTACTTGAGGCTCAGAGCCGTGCAAATGAACAAGAACGCCTCTTTTTGGCTAAAAATGCTCAAAAGAGTTAAAGTTAATTAATTTAAAAATAGTTCTTTACAAAGGTTTATTTTTTTTGTACCATGTCCACAAGTTTTATAACGCCATAATTTTTGGTTCAGTTCATATACATAACCGTGGAGAATAAAGCATGCGCCTGTTTAAACACTCAGTAGTGACAGGATTTATCCTGTTTGCGTTTTTGACGCTGGCTATTTCTAAGCCGGCGTTTGCCGTTCTAACCGTGTCCTCTTCTACAGATCAGGTTATGGATCTTGGAAATGCAACGGAAGACGGTAAACTAAACGGCGTTAACTTCACGGGCGATGGCACACTGACCATCCGCAATGGTAGCAATATTAATACCAATGCTCTTACTAACGGTGTGACCACAGCGACAAACAACACCGGTTCTTTAGGATTTCTTGGATATTCCACAGTAACTGGTGTCGTCGGTACGGCTTCGACCGGTTTGATTCGTAAGATCAACGGCGGCGTGGCGGACACGAAGGTTACTTTCACGGGCGCGAACGTTTATGCGACCACAACCAACATCATGTCTAGCGGTACGATGAGCTTCGCCGGTAATTTGACCAGCACCACGGTGAACTTTGGTGGAAATGGTAGCGTTGAAATGGCAGATAATGCGTCCATCACCGGAACTGTGACGACCGACACGACCGGTACCGGTTCTATCGCCATGCTGGGAACAGGCACGATTTCCGGGCAGGTGGGTACTTCCTCAGCTCGTTTGTCCACGGTCACCGGCGGTTACATCACTGAGAAAGTCGATTTCTCTAGTGACGTGTACGCGGTAACGACCAAGGTGGTAGGCACTGGTACCCTAGTATTCGGCGGAACCTTAACCGGTACCACGCTGAATTACAATGCGGACGGTTCCGTGATCGTGGCCGATGGCAAGAACTTGGCCGTCACAACCGTTTCCACTAGCACTAACAACACAGGATCTGTCACGTTCCGTGGCGCGTCTACGATTTCCGGTACTTTCGGATCCGTGGCCGGTAACGATCTTAAACTTGCGACAGTCGATGGCGGTATCGTCACTCTCGACAATGGCGCTTCTGATTACGCTGTCACGACCACTCAAGTTAATAGTGGTGGTACGTTCAAGATGGCCGGTGCGACTGAGACGATTACAACAGCCGTCAGCGTTGCTAGCGGCGGTAATTTTGATCTCGGAACATCCGTTGTCACCGAAAACGTCGGCGGTGTTACCATCGCTTCTGGCGGTAAACTCTCTACAACGTTCGGCACAACGACCACTCTCGGTACTCTTACCGCGACGGCTGCAGCGCCTTCAATCTCAGCGACCAGCACCCTGGCCGTTAATTTGAATGGCCTCTATGTTCCCGATGGAACTTATCTGGTCGTCGATGTGAATAACGCCGGTATTAATGCTCCTATTACCACTAGCAGCAGCTCTGGTGTTAGCATCACGTCCTCTGTGACCACAAATGACTTGTACATCACCGTCGCGCGTAATTACGCCGCGATTTCAGGATCCGGTAATGCGGGTGCTGTGGGTGATGCATTCTCCTCCTTCGCCAGAGCCGCGTCAGGGGATTCGGCGACAATTGTAGCCGCATTCGATAATTTAGGTTCTGCGGCAGCACAAGATGCAGCCTTGCAACAGTTAGATCCCGACATGAACGGCGGTATCAACCAAGCGGCTCTCAACTCCACCAGCGCTTCGCTGGGTACGGTGAGCACTCGTTTGGACAATGCGCGTAATGGCGTGGCCTCAGGAAACGGTCAATCAGGTATCGCGACCGGTGATGAGTTCACGGATGCCGCGATCTGGACTCAAGGGTTCGGAGCCTATGGCGATCAAGATGACGTGAAGGGTATCGCCGGGTATACCGCCACCACTTGGGGCACTGCCGCGGGTGTTGACTGGAAAATGAATGAAGATAGCCGCTTAGGTTTTGCGTTCTCGTACGGAAATAGTGGTATCGACGCTAACGGCGGTCTTTCCAATACCGATGTGGATAGCTACCAAGGAACGATTTACGGCAGCTATGATCAGCCAAAGTACTTCATCGACTGGATGGGCGCGTTTGCTTGGAACGAATATGATTCCACTCGTGACATCGTATTCGGCGGCATTAACAGAACCGCAAACGGCGGCTACTCGGGTCAAGAGTATTCCTTGAAGGGAACTTACGGATATAAAGTTCCTTACAATGGATACACGCTGATTCCGACAGCCTCCTTGCTCTACTCGCATCTCAACATTGATAACTATACGGAATCCGATGCCGGTTCCTTGAACTTGGATGTGGATGGTCAGGATTATGACTTCCTCCAATCCGGTTTGGGCGCTAAGATCGAAATTCCGCAGATGGATCAAGCCAAGCGCGTGACGTGGATGCCTGAATTCCATGCCATGTGGCTGTATGACTTCATCGGTGACAGAGCAAGCTCAACCGCTAGATTTACCGGCGGCGGATCGTCCTTCACGACGAATGGCTTTAGCCCTGAACAGAGCAGCTTCAATCTCGGAACGGGTATCACGGTTTATCCTAGCGACAACTTGAGCCTTCAGTTCAAGTATGATTTCGAAATTCGCGACGATTATACCGGCCACTCCGGCAGCGCGACATTGCGCTGGAAGTTCTAAGCTCTAAAAAGTACAGATTGGACAGCCCGGTGAGTAAAATCACCGGGCTGTTTTTTTGTCTAGTCTCAGCACTTTTTCTTGTATTTCCTTCTGATTCCTTTGCTGGCGGCACGGCGCCGGATCGGCGCCATCTCGCCGAAGAAATAGCCTCTCAACATCAAATGGATGGCAGGCGTATTCACACGTCAATTTTTGAGCTTCAATCATGGACGCGTCTTGCCAGCCCCGGAAAACCACTGCGAATTTATATTGAGGGGGATGGTTTTGCTTGGAGTTCTTCTTCCACCCCTAGTTTTGATCCCACCCCGCGAGATCCTATTGTGTTGCAATTAGCGGGTCTAGATCGCTCCGAAAATCTCGCCTATTTGGCCAGGCCTTGCCAGTATGTGGAAATCAATCAGGCTAGTCCTTGTCAGGTTTTGGATTGGACTGACGGCCGGTTTTCCGAGACTGTCATTGCTTCCATGAATGAAGCGGTGACTCAACTAAAAGAAGCAGCTCATACGGAGCAGGTAGAACTTGTGGGATATTCGGGTGGGGCGGCTGTGGCGCTTTTAGTAGCGGGTCGGCGTTCGGATATTCGTTCAATTCGAACAATTGCCGGAAATTTAAATCCTACGGCGGTGAATCACTATCATCACATGGAGCCGCTTAAGGGTTCGTTGGATCCAATGGAGGTTTTAAACAAAGTAAATCACATTCCCCAACTTCATTTTATCGGAGATGAGGATAAGGTGATTCCCGTCGAAATCACGCAGGATTTTGTTCACAGGCTTCCGGAAGGCTCTTGCGCGGAGTTTGTGGTGATCCCACAAGCCACGCATCACAGCGGTTGGAAGGAGAGTTGGAGCCGGCTTTTGCCCCGCCCATTTCCCTGTCAAGAGCATTGATAAAACACGGGGCTCCAGGTAAGATGGACTCGCCATGGTAGAAAAATCAACCTCTTTCGATCAACTTAAAAAAGACGTCCGCTTCCTCACCACGCTTCTGGGGAATGTGATTCGTGAGCAAGAAGGGGAGAAGCTTTTTCAAAAAATCGAACGTATCCGCGGCTTGGCCAAAGAAATTCGCCGCAGCCCCACCTCCGTGCTAATCACCAAACAAAAAAAATTAATCCGTTCTCTCAACTTGAATGAAGCGCATAAAATCGCTCGTGCTTTCACGATCTATTTTCAGCTGACCAATATCGCCGAAGAAATGCAACGTGTCCGACGCATCCGCGAGTATGACCGTGATGAAAACTCGCTTCAAGACATGTCGCTCAGAAAACTATTTCATGACCTCAAAAAACAAGGCGTTTCCGAGGAAAAACTTTTAAAATTCATGTCCGGCATGGAAATTGAAATGGTGTTGACGGCACATCCCACGGAAGCCAAACGTCGCACAGTTTTAGATCACTTGCTTCGCATTCAGTTTCAATTATCGCAACTCGATCGCGCGGATCAGACTTTTTATGAGAGAGAAACCGCGACGGCGGGCATCAAAGAAACGTTGGAAATCCTTTGGCAAAGCTCCGAAATCCGTCAGCGCAAAGTGGAAGTTTTGGATGAAGTTGACCAAACCTTGTTTTATTTCCAACGCACGATTTTAAATTTGTTGGTCGATGTGCATGAGAAAGCCGGACGTGAATTTAAACGCGCTTATGGTGCCAAGGAATTTGAGGTGCCGCCCTTTGTACGTTTTGGTTCCTGGGTCGGCTCGGATCGCGACGGAAACCCCAATGTCACCTGCGAAGTAACTCAAAAAACGGTGGAATTGCATCGCAATGTGATGCTGCGTACTTATCTGACGGCGATTGAGGGACTCATTCGTAAATTCAGCCAATCCGAGACGCGCATTAAAATTTCAAAAAAATTAAAAAGCTCTATCACTCAAGACAAGCGTCTCATGCCGGCTTTGGCCAAAGAATTGGGACGCTATGAAGCGGATGAGATTTACCGCAAAAAGCTCTCCTTTGTTTATCAGAAGCTTGAAAATACATTCGCGGCTAAAAAACCCGGCTACGCGGTTTCCGAGGAGTTTATTGCGGATTTGGTCTTAGTCCAAGAGAGCCTTCAAACCAATAGCGGCACTCTCTCGTCGCACGGCGATCTCGACAAATTGATTCAACAGGCAAAGCTGTTTGGTTTTCACATGGCGAAACTTGATTTCAGGGATCATACCCGGAAAATCAACGGCGCTCTCAAAGAAATTTTGGCGGAAGACAATTTAAATCAGGAATTTTTAGTCGAAAAAATCCTCGAAGAGCCCCGGCGTATTAACAAAGAAAAACTGTCCGCGTCGAGCCGGGATATCGTAGAACAGCTGGAAACCATGAAGTGGATCCAGGAGAAAAAATCACCGAAAGCGGTGGAAGATTATATTTTGAGCATGACTGAAAATCCCATGGACGTGTTGGCGCTCTTTTATTTGGCCAAAGAGGTGGGGTTGATCAAAATCACTTCCAAGAAAGTCGTCGAAAGCTCCATCGGCATTGTGCCTCTTTTTGAGACCATCGGTTCCTTAGACAAAGCGCATGAAGTGATGGAAGCGCTTTTCTCAGTGCCCATTTACAAATCTTATTTGGAATCGCGTCAGGGAGTCCAGGAGGTGATGCTAGGGTATTCGGACTCGAGCAAAGACGGCGGCTACCTTTCCGCCAACTGGAAGCTTTATATCGCCCAGAAGCGCATGGCTCAATCCGCGGAGACTTTTGGAGTCAATTTATGGTTTTTTCATGGCAAAGGCGGCACCATCGACCGGGGCGGTGGGGAATCTCACAAAGCCATTTTGGCTCAACCTTACGCGGCTTTTGGCGGGCGTATCAAGGTGACCGAGCAAGGGGAGGTGGTGGGACAAAAATACGCCAATCCCACGATTGCTCAGCGCAATATTGAGCAAATGATCACCGCCGTGGCTTGGACGAATCTTGTCAGCAAGGATGAGGTAAAGAATAATCACAAAATACCCGAGTGGGAGAACCGTCTAGCGGTCTTATCCGATCTCTCGTATCATTTTTACCGCAGCCTGGTTTTTGAAACCCCGGATTTTCTTAAGTTTTATAATGAAGCTACGCCCATCGGGGTTCTTCAAATGACTCGTATTGCTTCCCGTCCTACCATGCGAGGCGCGAAAAAGAGTTTTGAGGATCTCCGGGCGATTCCTTGGGTGTTTAGCTGGATACAGTCGCGTTATATCATTTCCGCCTGGTATGGCGTGGGATATGCGCTAGAAACGTATATTAAAGACCGGGGAAGCGAGGGGCTAGCAGAATTACAGGAAATGTACAATGAATGGGCATTCTTTAGATCCATTGTGCATAATGCGCAAATTTCATTGGCCAAAACAGATCTTCACACGGCCGGCCAATATGCTTCTTTAGTCAAAGAGGAACTTTTAGGCAAGTCCATTCACGAGCGGATTTCCACCGAATACCAGCGCGCGGTCGAAAAAGTGCTTAAAGTCGCCAATCTCAAAGAACTCCTGGATTTTAACAAAGTACTCAAAGACTCGATCCGTTTGCGAAATCCTTATGTGGATCCTCTCAACTACATTCAATTACGCTTCTTAAGCGAAGTCCAGCAAGTCCCCGAAAACTCCCTTAAGCGGAAGAAGATAGAGTCCATTCTCCTTTTGACCGTGAATGGGATCGCGTTTGGGATGAAAAGCACTGGATAAGAGAGTTTATTGACGATAAAGATTGACTGATTTCAAGAGGATTGGTATCATATCCATTAAACTTTTAAAAAGATTTTCTTAAATTGCGCCTATCCTATAAAAACTTTATAATCCTTTTTTCAGTTCTCTTGATTGTCACCGGTTGTTCCGGCGGTGATAAGAAGGAGTCCAACACCATTACTGTCTGGCATTGGATGTCAGACCGTGAAGACGCGTTTCAAGAATTAGCCAAACGCTATCAAGCCGAAACCGGCACCCCCGTTAAGTTTGAACTTTTTGCCCCTTCCGAATCTTATTCTCAAAGAGTCAAAGTTTCCGCGCAAACCAGCACACTTCCTGATATTTACGGAGTTCTTGGAGAAAAAAGAGATTTCGCGAGCTTCATTCGTTCCGGCTATGTCGCGGATCTGACGCCTGAGCTGAGCAAAGAAGACTCCGCTTGGAAAAAATCTTTTTTTGAAAAGGCTCTCCTGATCAACGAATTTTTGCCGGAGAATGAATACAAAGTCACGCCTGGCATTTACGGAGTGCCGCTGGATGTGATGACGATTCAGATGGTTTATAACAAGAATCTTTATAAAAAAGCCGGCTTAAATCCCGCCTCTCCTCCTCGCAGTTGGAATGAATTTGTGGAGCATTGCGGCAAGCTGAAAGATGCCGGCATCCCTTGTTTTGTCAGCGGATTTGGCGAGATTTGGTTGATCGACGCTTTCGCGTCCAATTACGCGATGAATATCATGGGTGAGAAGAAAGTGTTTGATACTTATCGCGGAACGGTTCCTTATACGGATCCGGACTGGGTTCAGGTACTTGGCTTATTCAAACAAATGGCCGATCAAAAAATTTTGGTGGATGGGGCGGTGACCATGGTCAATAAAACCTCCGAACAAACCTTTGCCAATGAGCGTGCCGCGTATAGTTTCAACGGTTCGTGGTGTGTGAATGTTTACAAGGGCATGAATCCGGGTCTTGAGTACTCCGCCATGCTTCCTCCAGCGTTCACCAATGCTCGTTCCATGAAGGTTTGGGGTGGTTCCGGGAGCTCGCTAGTGGTGAACAGCCAATCCCCGCGCCGTGACGCAGCGATCGCCTTTTTGAAATGGATGACCGCCGAACCTCAACAGACATTTTTAGCCGAACAGACGGAAAATCTTCCTGCGGTGAAGGGAAGTCTCGGTAAAATTTCTCCCATTTTGAGTGAATTTGCCGACGATGTCGACAGCACAACCCATCCCAACATTTATCCGGTTCATGAGAATCCCTCGGTGACCGAGGCCTTTGATAAAGGCATTCAATCCATTTTGATCGGGGAGAAAACTCCCGAAGAGGTGGCGACGGAAGTCCAGCGCCTCAAAGAGAAAGAGCTCAAGAAAAGTAAGTAAACTCGAGGGTGTATGAACCTTCAGAAATTCCGCAACATTGCGGGCAATTACATTTTTATTATTCCAGCCTTCCTGCTTTTTTTTACGTTCAGCCTTTATCCCTTCTTTAAAGTGTTTCAATTGTCCGTCACCGACTGGGACGGCATCTCTCCTTACATGAATTATGTGGGATTGGAAAATTTCAAAGACCTTTTTATGGACAACACGGTTTTTTGGTTTTCCATGAAAAATGCTTTTTTTGTGACATTTTTGGCGCTGGTGGTTCAAAATTTTCTGGCGCTGTTTCTGGCAATTTTGTGCGATCGCGAGATCAAAGGTGGCAATGTGTATCGTGTGATTTTTTATTTGCCGCCGGTGCTTTCGGGCATCGTGGTGGGCTTGATCTGGAATTGGATTTACGACGGAAACTACGGTCTTTTAAATCATTTTCTGACATTTATTGGGCTGGGTGATTTTGCCCGGTCTTGGTTATCCGATCCCAAATCGGCGCTGATCGCGGTATCGGTGATTCATATGTGGAAAGGTTTTGGTTGGGGCTTTGTGATTCTTTTGGCGGGTCTTCAGAGCATTCCCAGGGATCTTTATGAAGCCGCGCGCGTGGACGGAGCCAGCTCTTGGATTGTTTTTAAAAAAATCACGGCGCCTCTCATGATCCCGGTGTTTATCTTGGTCTCGATTTTGACAATCTTAGGAACCATGCAGTTGTTTGACATCATTATCGCCACCACCGGCGGCGGACCTGGCTATCACACCGAAGTGCCGATGACGCGTATGCTGGCATCGATGATCGGCAATTCCAAATTTGGATATGCTTCCGCGATGGGCGTTGTCTTTGGCTTAATTCTTTTAATTATTTCCATGATTCAAATCCGGGTTTCTAAAATGATGAGGCAGGTCTAAATGTCGCTCAATCCCGTCGAGTTTGAAGACAAACTTCAAGTGAATTACGAAAAAATCAAAAAGGGCACTGTCAGTGTGTTTGTGCATATCTTCTTGATTGCTGTTTCACTGAGCTGTCTTTTTCCTCTCTGGTGGGCATTTGCTTCCAGCCTCAAAACCCAGCAGACGATTTTTAATGATTTAAGCCTTTTCCCTAAAGCGCCGCATTGGGAAAACTACGTCGAGGCGTGGACAAAGGCGGATTTTGGAATGTATTTTTCCAATAGCTTGATTTATACCGTGACGGTGGTGATTGGTGTGATTTTGATCGCGTCGATGGCCGCCTACGCGTTTTCGCGGCTTCAATTTCCAGGTAAAAATGTTCTCTTTTTGATTTTGATTTCCACGATGATGGTTCCTATCCCAGGTTCCATCATTCCGCTGTATGTTCTTTTGAACAAATTGCATTTGGTGAATACGCGCTTGGGTTATATTCTTCCTCAAATCAACGCCGGTTTGGCGCTGGGAATATTTCTCCTTAAAACATTTTTTGATGACTTGCCCAAGGAGCTTGAGGATTCCGCGCGTATTGACGGTTGCGGGCGTTTTCGTGTGTATTGGCATATCGCGTTGCCTCTGGCGCGTCCGGCCATCGCGGTGTTGGCGATTTTTAATATTTTGGCGGTGTGGAATGAATATTTATTGGCGATGCTGGTATTAAATTCAAAAAATCTCATGCCGCTTCAACGCGGACTCATGGTGTTTCAAGGCGCTCACGTGACGCAGTACCCGCTTCTGATGGCGGGCATCGTGATCACGGTGCTCCCAGTGCTTGTCGTGTACCTGATGCTTCAAAAACATATCATTAAAGGAATCACCGCCGGCGCGGTGAAGGGATAATTTGATGCGTCGCCTTTGTTTTTGGCTTTTATTCGCTTTTTTGATTCAAAACGCCGGGACGGGCTATGCCTTGGCCAATGACAATGAAGAAGGCGTTAAAATTATGAACGCGCATGGCGAGTCCATGGAGCTGGAATTTAGTTTGTATGACCCGGGCTCCGAAACGATTGTCGATTATTCCAAGTACGGAACTTTTGTGGGTGTCGGCACGGATAAGTATGAATATAAAATTACGGATCGCAAAGGGCTGGCGGCCGCCGTCGGGGAAGGCATTTACCCGGATAATTCTGTGTACAAGGATCCCACTTATCGCGTCTTGGTGACCAAAGGAAAACTTTCAGGGAGTCAGTGGGACTACGTGCACATGGACAATCAAGAGCTGACGTTTTATAAGTGGGCCACCAGCCACGACACGCCGGCGGTGCAGCAGTTTTACACGGCCTTAGCGCTTGAAAAATTGGGCGCCTATACACAGGCCATCAAAGCTTATCAAGCGGTGATTGTGCATTTCCCGAGGCAAGTGGGCTGGACGTTTTGGCACACACCGATTTACATGGGGCGGATGGCGATGGATCGGATCGATTATTTGACGCACAAACATCCGGAGCTTGGGATGAAGCTTGTCGACGCGAAAATTGAAATCGAAAACGGCCATAATTTTTCTCTTACCGACGATCGCTTCGCGATCAATCCAGGCAAAATTATCAAAGTTTCTCCGGAAGATCTCAAGCCTAAGCGAGTGAGCATGGCCAAAATGAAAATCATTCAAACCGTCGGAACCGGGGAGACTAAACTGGTTCAGTTTGAAAATGGACACTGGCAGATGCAGGTGGAAGGCAAACCTTTTATCGTCAAAGGCATGGCTTATTTCCCGTCCCCGGTGGGCAAAGGGCCGGATGAAGGTTATGTGCTTGAAGAATGGATGACGGCCGACGCGAATAAAAACGGCAAAATCGACAGCCCTTATGACAGTTGGGTGGATAAAAACAAGAACAACAAACAAGACGCGGATGAAAAGCCTGTCGGTGATTTTGAGCTCATGAAACAGATGGGAGTGAACACGATCCGTATTTATCATCACGCGACCAACAAAGAATTGCTTCGACAGCTTTACAAAGACTATGGCATTCGCGTGATTATGGGGGATGACCTGGGAATGTATGCCAAAGGCTCCGGCGCCGAGTGGTATAAAGGAACGGATTATACCAATCCCGAGCACTTAGAAAATATGCGTCAGAGTGTCCGCGAAATGGTCAATGAATACAAGGATGAGCCGTATGTGCTCATGTGGATGCTCGGAAATGAGTCCAATTATGGGGAAGTAGGGGATCCGGATCCGGTCAAGGGGAAGGTGGGGCTGGGCAGCAATGCCAAGTCGCAACCCGAGGCACACTATGCGTTTGTGGATGAAGCGGCCGGTATTATTAAATCGATAGATCCTACCCGACCGGTCGGTTTTTCCAATGGCGAGACTATCACTATTGATATTTTATCAAAACACAGCCATAATATTGATGTTTTTGGCTGCAATTCTTATCGAGGCGCCTCAGGGTTTGGCGATAGCTTTTGGGGAGATGCCAAAGAGTTTTTAGACAAGCCGGTGCTTCTGACGGAGTTCGGATGCCCCGCTAATTTTTCAGGGAAGTCCGAAGAGTACGCGGAAGACAAACAGCTGGAGTTTCATCGTGGCAACTGGGAAGACATCGTTGCTAACAGCGCCGGCTCTGGATACGGAAATGCGATTGGTGGCGTGGTTTTTGAATTTGTGGATGAATGGTGGAAAGCAGGCCCTCCGCCCAAATTCTCCGCGGCGGTTCATGAAAACATCGGACAATTTCCCGCTAATTTTCCGGATGGATGGATGTATGAAGAATGGCTTGGAGTCACAAGCCAAGGGGACGGCAGTCAGTCTCCTTATATGAGAGTTTTGAGAAAAGTTTATGATTACTATCGGAAAGTTTGGAATGAATAAAATAAAAAAGGAGAATCCAGTGGTTTTGAGATCAAAATTAACTATTTTATTTATTTTTTTAGCCGCACTTTTTTTAAACCAAGGCTGTGGGAAAGCGGAGAGCCCGGCCGCTGAAACCTATCAAGAGGCGGATAGCGCGTCAGAAACCAAGGAAGCTGTTTCCGAAACCCCGGCCACTTCGGCGCCTGTTTCCAAAACAGCCGCGGGCGGTTTGTTTAGATCCTTTTTAATTTACGCCGACGGCAATTCCCCCGACAATCATTATGTTCCCTCCGGCTGGATGGGAGATTACGGCGATTTGAAGCTCGATGACAAATACATGAAAAACCCCCATTCCGGCACCACTTGTA
>JAHFFN010000065.1 GCA_023247915.1 Candidatus Omnitrophota bacterium | reverse complement strand
AATTCCACATAAAATTACCCCCCTCTTTAGAGGCTAGGCAGGGCGCGGGTCCTGCCACGCGAGCACCTTCGGCTGGGGCGTTGATTTCAAAAAGCCTGGCCAGCGTTAACGCCTGACGCATCACTTCCTTCTCCGAAAGCCCCGCCACGACAAGCTTCGCCAGATGTGAGTAAGGTGGCAGGAAAAGCTCTTCCCTGAATTTTTTTTCTTTTTCATAAAATTCTTTGTAAT
The DNA here is from genome assembly GCA_023247915.1 of Candidatus Omnitrophota bacterium. Lineage (GTDB taxonomy): Bacteria > Omnitrophota > Gorgyraeia > 2-02-FULL-51-18 > 2-02-FULL-51-18 > JAHFFN01. Next base: position 7,341 of record JAHFFN010000065.1, on the reverse strand, counting down.
TGTGATGTTTGGCGCTTTGAATCGCGTAATGCCCCGGCACCGAAGTCTGCACAATCACCTGCCCCGGGATGTCCCCGCGGCCGGCGCGACCTGCCACCTGAGTCAAAAGACCAAAGGTTCGTTCCGAGGCTCTAAAGTCCGGGATATGAAGCGCCGTATCCGCCGAAACCACACCGATCAAGGAGACGTTGGGGAAATCATGGCCTTTGGCGATCATCTGGGTGCCGATCAAAATATCGATCTCTCTTTTTTTGAAGCTTTTTAAAATCGTTTCATGCGCATTCTTTTTGGAAGTCGAATCGGTGTCCATGCGGCCGATTTTAGCGCCGGGAAAAAGCTTAAGCGCCTCACTTTCCACTTTCTGAGTTCCGATGCCGAAATAATGCAAATGGCTTTTTTGACATGAGGGGCACACTTTGACCAGCGGCGAACGGAATTGGCAAAGATGGCAAAAAAGAGCGGCTTTGTCATAGTGATAGGCCAAGGTGATGCGGCAATTCTCGCATGTCATCACGTGCCCGCAGGAAGAGCAATGCAAAAAAGTCGCGAAACCCCGGCGATTTAAAAAAAGCATCACCTGTTCTTTGCGGGCTAACGCGTCGCGAATCGCCTGTTCCAATTTGACCGAAAATATCCTTCCGCCCCGGTTGCGGTATTCCTGGCGCATGTCGATAATCTCCACCACCGGTAAGGGGCGCTTTTCAATACGCTCGGGAAGTTCCAAACGCTTACTGCGTTGATGCTCGGAATAGAAAAAAGATTCCAAGGACGGCGTCGCGCTGCCGGCAACCAGCACCGCACCTTCCAATTCACAACGTTTCCGGGCGACCTCTCGGGTTTGATAACGCGGCGTGTCTTCCTGTTTATAGGAAGTTTCGTGCTCTTCATCGATAAAGATAAGGCCTAGATTTTTGACGGGACTGAAAACAGCCGAACGAGGTCCAATCACCACCGTGGCCGCGCCACTGCGAATCCGATGCCACTCCTCCACACGCTTGGCCTGGGAAAGACGGCTGTGAATCACCGTCACGCGATCCCCGAAGCGAGAGTAAAAGCGCTCAACGGCTTGCGGCGTCAAAGAAATTTCAGGCACCAGCATGATACTCCCGCGCCCTTCTTTCAACGCCTCACGAATCAAATGCATGTAAATTTCCGTTTTACCGCTACCCGTGATTCCGTAAAGCAGATAAGAAGCGAAGTTTTTGGCGCGCAGACTTTCAACTATTTTTTGATAGGCCGATTCTTGGGCGGCAGTCAGCGACAGATCCTCGGGATTGAGCGAATCCACCGTTTCTTTCGAAAGGCCGGCGGTGCGACTCTTCATCAAAAACTTTCCTTTTTTGAACGGGGCTGGCAATGCCGCCTCCAAACATTGCCCCCAGCCGCAGAAATAAGCGTCGGCCATCCAACGGGTTAATTCTAAAAAACTTTCGGGAAGCGCCGGAAAATCCGGAGGAAGCGAGCTGATTTCTTTGACCTCCGGAAAAGCCGGTGTGTCTGAAATCCCCACGATATATCCCATCATGCGGCGATTGCGCACCAAAACAAAAACAGCCTTGCCAATCGCGACCTGATTTTTAAGAGCGTCCGGAACGGAATATTGATACGGAGGTGAGGCGGGGATTCCTAACGCGACATCGACATAAATAGAAGACATGGCAATTAAGCGCCGGCCTTCAGCTCAGCCATAATTTTTTGCATGTCTTCCCAGACCAGTTTTTTATCGCCGGGATTTCTCAAAAGATAGGCCGGGTGAAAAGTAGGAATCAGTTTCACCCCGTTCCAATTGAAAAAGCGTCCGCGAAGGCGGCTGATCGGCTCTTCCGTGCTTAGAAGTGTTTGCGCGGCGAATTTTCCGAGCGCGCAAATAATTTTTGGCTGAATAATTTGAATTTGTTTCAGCAGAATCGGGCTACAGGTTTTGATTTCTTCGGGGAACGGGTTGCGATTTTGCGGCGGGCGACATTTCAGGCAATTGGCGATATAAACGTCTTCTCTTTTTAATTTCATCGCCTCAATAATTTTGGTCAAAAGCTGGCCGGCCGCTCCCACAAACGGCAAGCCTTGCTTGTCTTCATCAAAACCGGGTGCCTCCCCCACAAACATCAGCCGGGCACCGGGATTACCATCCCCGAAAACAAGGCGGGTTCGGGTTTGGGCTAGCGCGCACAACTGACAGTTTTTAAATTCTTCGCGAAGCGCGTCTAAAGCCGTTTTTTTATCTGAGAAAACGCTCGGGATCGGCGACGCTTGTTTGGGCACAGAAATTTCATGAAGACCAAACGCTTTTTCAGTTTCCAGAAACTGCTGAACGGTTTTACGAGAGTTCATGTTGAAGAAATTGGACAATCGCCTTCGCGGCGGAAGGACGGGAAAAAGTTTTAGCGCCCGCGCAAAGCGTTTGATACAGCGCTGGATTTTCAAAAATCTCGATGACTTTTCCAACAGCTTCATCGGTCGAGTCGGTGACAAAACCGGCTTTATATTTTTTGACAAGATCGGCATTTCTGGCTTCTTGCCCCGGCACCGGCTTAAACAAAATCACAGGCTTGCCTTTTGAAAAACTCTCCGTGATGGTAAGGCCGCCCCCTTTTCCCACCACCAGATTCGAAACCGCCATCAATTCATTCATATTATTCACAAAACCATACACGTGAATCCAGGGATTGCGAAGCGCTTCCGTCTCCAATCGTTTCTGAAGCTCCCGATTAGTGCCGCACACCACTAGAATCTGCATGGATTTTTTAGACAATGCCAACTGTTCCGCGATGCGCCCGATTCCACCGATCCCGGCGCCGCCGCTAGTAACCAACACCGTGAAGACATCGGCCTTGAGACCCAATTCTGCCGCTGTTTTAGGCGGTTCCGTTTCCCAGAACTTCTTTCCGATGGGAATTCCTAAAAGATGCACACGTTCCTGCGGTACGCCGCGCCTGGTAAGTTCTTCTTTAGCCTCGGAGGAAGCCACGATGTAAGCGTCCACCCCCTCCGCCATCCATACAAAATGCGGCAAATAATCCGTGACCACCGTCACAAGCTTTGCGCTCAACTTTCCTCTTTTTTTTAAGGAACTTGCCACCTCCACCGACATAAAATGCGTGGCGACAATCATCGAGGGATTTTCGGCAATCATGTAATCCGCTAACCGGCCGAAACTCATGGCATTCATCAGACGCCGAATCGGTTTCATCAAGCTATAAACTAGAGGGATATCCAGTGAATAATAAAAAACGCCCCAGAGCCAAGGGATGTATTTGATTTGAAAAAGATAAAATTCTTTATAAAAATTTCCGAAAAATGACGAGGTGAATTCTAGTGTGTCTTTCACGCGAATATCGGCGGCGGGATAAAATTCACGGCATGCTTCCTCAATCGCCATGGCCGCCTTCTGATGGCCGTGACCTGCCGATGCATGTAAAATCAGGATTTTTGTTTGAGTAGCCACTGAACCGCGCTCCATAAATCTTTTTCAACCTTATCCGGCTGGATCTTAAAATTTTTCACATCCGCTGCCACGGCTCTTCCGCATAAAACCAGCACGGTCTGACAGCCAATATTTTTTCCGGCCTCTACATCCATCTCGGTATCACCGATAAAATAGGTCGCTTTCACATCCGTCGGGTAACACTCTAAAGCCTTTCTTAAAAGACCCGCCTTGGGTTTTTTGCATTCGCAGTGGTCGGAGCCGCGATGCTCGCAGTAATACACTTGGGCAATTTTTCCGCCGGCTTTTTCGATTTCGCGATTCATTCGATCCGTCAGCGCCCAAAGATCTTTTGAACTAATAAGTCCGTGCGCCACACAACCCTGATTGGAAATAACGATCGGCGCGAAACCGTTTTTATTTAAAAGCACGATCGCTTCCACGGCTTTCGGTAAAAATTGGAAATCTTCCCAGGACAACACATAATTGCCTACGCCCGGAAAACGGTTGATGACACCGTCCCGATCCAAAAAAATAGGCTTCACGAGGAAACGCGATCTTTGATAAACGGCCGCGTTGCGTCAAAAATTTCTTCGACTGTCATGTCTTTCATGCACTGCTCATCGATTGGGCAGAGACGCTTGTAGCAAGGTGCGCAGGCGATGGGTGAAACAATTTTTTTTCCGCGACCATAAAGCTCGATTTCGGCCGCACAGGTCGAGGCAAAAAAAGCGACTACCGGCACCTTCATGGCAATGGCCACATGCATCGCAATCGTATCCCCGGAAATCACCACGTCGCACGCGGAAACAATGCCCGCAAATTTTCCAATCGAGTGACTCCCCGTGTTTATCACCGGCGCTTTCGAGAGCGCTTGAATCTCAAGGTTTCGCTGAGCTTCCGTGTCGCCCCCTAAAAGAAGCGCCGCCTGACCGGTTTGGGCATAAATTTTTTCAGCGAGCCGCGCGTAGCTGGCCACCGGCAGCTTTTTTCCGGCAAAACGGGGACCACTGCCCGTATTGAGTCCGATTCTTGGTCTAGCAGAGTCCAGATCCACGCCTAAATTTTTAAGATGTGCGTCGGCAAACGCTTTATCGGCATTTTCCAAAGGAAAAATGTATTCTTCTCCACCAAAACGGAGTCCCAGCTGTTCAAAGCTGATTTCCTGGTATGTTTTTTTATTTTGACGAAACTTGAGTTCGTCATCAATTCCCAAGCGATACGCGTAATCGCTGTCGGCATCCAGCGGCGCCAGCTTTCCCTCCTTCGATCTTCCGAAACCGCGCTTTTGGGTCGCGCGGACGGACATGAGGGTGTCCAATGCCTCGTCTTCTTTGTCGAGATTGACCGCCAAATCAAATGATTCTCTGCTAAGTGTTTTCAGCGTTTCGGGTGAATAAATTAGGAGGGAATCGATGCGGGAATTTTTTTGCAAGACCACCCAAGAACTTTTTTCAACAACCCAGGTGATGTGGCAATCCGGGTGAAGACGCTTGAAAGCGGTTAAAAGCGGCGTGGTGCGAAGCACGTCGCCCATCGCCCCCAGTTTAACGACTAGAATTTTCATGCGAGCCCAGCTCCCAATATTTCACCCAGTTTACAAAATGAACCCAGGCGAAAAGAACGGAAAAAATAAAACCGTGCGTGCCATCCAAAAATCCGCGTTTCTTAATATAAAACTTAAAAAAACGCTTGATCGGTTTTTCTTTTAAATTAAACTCGATCGTTTTTTCCGGAAGCATCCCTTTTTCTTCTTTGAGTGCCATCGCTTCCCGGCTCGAATAACCGTTGTGCCGCATCACAAATTGTTTGATCGAAACAAACGGATAATGTTCGACCGGCGCTTCCAACTTCCCGATCGAGCCATCCACATGAAGTTTTTCGTGAATCACGCCGTCATAGGTCGCTTTGCCGCGGCGAAAAAGATGCAGGCTGTAATGATACCAACCGCCATGACGCATCCAACGCCCCATGAAAAAGTTTTTCTTCCGAAATTCAAAAGCGTTGTGCCGAGTCCCCTTTTCCAGCATTCGGGTGACGGCTTTGGCGAATTCCGGCGTGGCGCGTTCGTCCGGATCCACATGAAAGCACCAGTCTTTCGTGGCTTTTTCATTGCCCAGATTCCGTTCGGTGCAAAAGCGGTAACCGTCCCAGCGATTCTGAAATACCTTGTCGGTGTAACGGCGGCAAATCTCAACGGTGCGATCGGTGCTAAACCCATCGATCACGACAATCTCATCGACCCAGGAAGCGACGCTCTTGAGCGTGCCTTCGACCAAGTCTTCGCAGTTCTTGGTCATGATCACGGCGCTGATTGTTTCTCGGGATTTCATTATTTTTTAACGAGGCTATCCCGCTTCATTTCCCAATACTTGGCGAAAGTTAAAAATTGATACATCCCGGAATTGACCGCTAAAAAAAGACCAATCACGCCGTCTTTGTGCCCTTTTTTAACAAAATACGAGCGCCAAAAACGGTCAATGCTTTTTCGAAGAATGGAGAAAGTGCCGACTTTTCTTTTTTCGCGGAACCATTTGCGAGCTTCCAGATCCGTTTGCCGATCCAGCTTGGCGATCGCGTCCGTAAAATCCCGGTACGTATAATGAAGCACGTCGCTTTTCAAAGCGCCGCGTGGGTCTTTCATGTAGGCCTGGGGATGCACTTCGGCTAACTCATCGTACTTGAACGCGTCTCGACGAAACAGCCTTAATTGAGCGGAAGGGTACATCCCACCGTAACGCACCCAAACATTGCCCATGAAATTTTTCCGGGGAATGGTATAGCCGTTGCAATCGGGTCCCGCTTTGAGAAGGGCTGTGATCTCTTCTTTGAGTTCCGGAGTCGCCCGTTCATCCGCATCAATCGAGAAAACCCATTCGTGCTTCGCCAGCGAATAAGCATAATTGCGGTGCTTCCCTTCATTCTCCATGGCTCTTTGAAAAACCTTGTCCGTAAACTCTTTCGCGATAGCCACGGTGTTATCGGTAGAAAAATCGTCCAACACAATAATCTCATCCGCCCAGTCCACGCTTTTCAGGCATTCGCGCAGACGACTCTCCTCATTTTTGGCGATGATCACAACCGATAAGGGTGCTTTTTGAGACATGTCTTTCCTTTGGATTAATAGTTCATGCGTAAAGACTTATCATATAGAAACAAACGTCAAAACTTAAGTTATTTTTTTAATAGATTCAAATACAGTTTCGACGGAAAGCTCATCCAAACAACGACGAGCATGGGGGCAAGGCGGAAAATGAAATTTTTGATAGCAGGGGCGGCAAGGAACCGTTTGCGTCACCACCAAGGAATTGGGTGCCCCGCCATAAGGGCCGTACACGTGCTCATCCACCGGCCCAAAAATCGCCACCAATTTCACTCCCAGCGCGTTGGCCAAATGCATAAGACCGCCGTCATTGCACAACAATCCTTCCGAGCGTTTGAGAAGCGCGCAAACATTTTCAATGGGAAAACCGCAAGCCACGGCCGCCGGCATTCGCAAATCCGCCGCTACCTTTCCCAAAAGTCCTTCTTCGGATTCGTCGCCCAATAAAAGCACTTTCGCGTCGCGATCCGCCGCCCAACGATTGGCGGCTTGCGCAAAACGCTCCGGATCCCACTGTTTGTAAATAGCATTCTCTCCCCAACTTTTTCCGCCGCCCGGAGCGATGGCAATCACGCGATCTTGGGGTTGGATGCCAAACGCGGACAAGAAAGTTTCGGCTTCTTGGACAGCCTTGGAGGAGATTCGAAATGAAATTTTAACCTGAGCTGATCCATGCGGCAATTTTGTTTTCGGCAAAAGCTCCATCTGCTTGTCGGTGACGGAGCCTTCGTCATAACTGGTTAACTTTATTTTCCGGTTCAGAAAAATTCCGCGGTTTTTATAATCAAATCCCACGCGCCGGTGAATGCCGGCC
>JAHFFN010000021.1:13001-28585 GCA_023247915.1 Candidatus Omnitrophota bacterium | reverse complement strand
TGGCGGAAGCCGGGCTGTATCGTAACAATCACAACCTGGAAGCGTCTAAAAATTATTTTGATAAAATTTGTACCACGCATACGCATGAACAACGCATGAATCATGTGGAGATGGTGCGGCATTATGGGATACACCCTTGTTCCGGCGGGATTTTGGGGATGGGAGAATCGCCCGAGGATCGCGTCGATCTGGCATTAGAACTTAAAAAAATCGGCGCTCATTGCGTTCCCATCAATATTTTAAATCCGCGTCGCGGCACACCGCTGGGAAATGTGGAGACGCTGACACCCATCGAAATCATCAAGTACATCGCGATTTATAGGCTTATTTTGCCGGAGAGCACGCTCAAAATTGCCGGCGGCCGCGAAGTGAATCTGCGGGATCTCCAAGCGATGGCGATGCAAGCCGGTGCCAATGGACTTATTATCGGTAATTATTTGACGACGATGGGTCGCAATCCTGCCATGGATATTCAAATGCTAAAAGATCTGGGTTTCCAGGTGACCGGCTCGCCCGTAAACGCGTCGTCACCCGCCTTGGTTAGCGCCGGGGGCGGTTGTTCGCATTGATCTCTGCTCTCCAAGAAGAGCTCGATGCTCTGAATAAAAAAAATCTCTTCCGAAGCCTGGAAGTGGTGGAAGCGGAAGACGCCCGCTACATTCATGTTCAGGGCAAGAAATTCCTCAATTTCGCCTCCAACAACTATCTCGGGCTTTCTACGCACAAAACGGTTCAAAGTAAAGCCATTGCCGCCATTCGCCAGTGGGGTGCCGGCAGCGGCGCCTCCCGCCTGGTTTCCGGAAATCTCACGATTCATGAAATGCTCGAAAAAAAAATCGCATCCTTTAAAAAAGAAGAAGCCGCACTTATTTTTTCTTCGGGGTATTTGGCGAATCTTGGCGCGGTGACGGCGCTGGTGGGTGAGAAGGATCTTGTCTTGGTGGATCGGCTTAATCACGCCAGTCTCATTGACGCAGCAAGACTTTCTCGCGCTAAGCTTTGGGTCTATCCGCATCGTGACATGACGGCGCTAGCAGGGCTTTTATCACGCGCCTCGGGATTTCGCCGCAAACTGGTGCTAACGGATGCGTACTTTAGCATGGATGGAGATGTGGCGCCTTTGGATAGGCTATCGGAAATTTGCCGTGCTCATGACGCGATGCTGATGGTGGATGAGGCGCATTCCACGGGAGTTTTTGGAAAACGGGGCTCCGGTCTTGTGGAGCAATTTGGATTGTCCGGGCAGGTGGATGTGGTGATGGGGACACTGAGCAAGGCTTTGGGCAGTGTCGGTGGATTTATTACCGGGAAAAAAGCGCTCCGAGAATTTTTAATCAATCATGCGCGGGAATTTGTTTACACCACGGCTCCGGCGCCATCGGCTTCCGCCGCCGCTCTAGGCGCGATTCAAGTGATTGAAAAGAATGCTTTGCTGCGAACACGTTATTGGAAGAATATCCATGGTTTTCGGAAAGCGCTCGAGGCGCTTGATTTTAATTTGATGGGTTCCGAAGGGCCGATTGTCCCGGTTTTGATTGGGGATAGCGGCAAAGCGCTTCAATTTAAAGAGTGGCTTCGATCTCATGGCATTTTCGCGCCAGCGATTCGTCCTCCGACAGTTCCTAAAGGAACGGATCGGATCCGGTTTTCGTTGACCGCGGTGCATACACCGTCCGACTTAGACTATTTAGTGAAAACGCTTAAAAAAGCCAAAGAGAAGATTCTATGAGCACGCGCACCCAACAGCTAAAGAAAATGGATCAAAAATATATTTGGCATCCATTCACGCAGATGAAGGAATGGGGCAGCCCCGAAAATCCGGCGCTGATGATTGAAAGAGCGGAAGGAAATTATCTTATCGACAGCGACGGCAAGCGCTATTTGGACGGCGTGTCATCGCTCTGGTGCAATGTGCATGGCCATCGCGTGCCTGAAATTGATGCGGCTGTGAAGGTTCAATTGGGACGCGTTTCGCATTCGACTTTTTTAGGATTGTCGCATGTGCCGGCGGTTGAGCTCTCCAAAAGACTAATCCAAATCGCTCCCAAGGGACTCACGAAAGTATTTTATTCGGATTCGGGCTCAGCGGCCGTGGAAGTCGCGCTTAAAATGGCCTATCAGTATTGGCAACTTCACGGCGTTAAAACTAAAAAAACATTTCTGCGGCTTAAAAACGCCTATCATGGAGACACTTTGGGATCGGTGAGTGTTGGGGGCATCGATCTTTTTCATGAAATTTTTAATCCGCTGCTTTTTAAGAGTTTTCGAGCGGACGCTCCCTATGCGTATCGCGATCATTTCAAGGGCTCCGAAAGCGCTTACGCGGAATATTGCGCCAAAAAAGTCGAAATTATTTTAAAAAAAGAGCACGCAAAGATCTGCGCGTTGATTGTGGAACCGTTGATGCAGGGCGCGGCGGGGATGTTGGATCAGCCGGCTGGGTATTTGGCCAGGCTTCGCGCCTTGACCAAAAAATACAAAGTACTTTTAATCGTCGATGAAGTGGCGACCGGTTTTGGACGCACCGGCAAAATGTTCGCCTGTGAACATGAAAAGGTGTCTCCAGACTTTCTCTGTGTCGCCAAAGGCATCACGGGCGGTTATTTGCCTCTGTCCGCCACACTCACCACAGAATCGATTTACCGTGCCTTTTTAGGAAAATACGAAGAATTTAAGGCTTTTTTTCACGGGCACACGTATTCGGCTAATCCATTGGCCTGTGCCGCCGCGATTGCTAATCTCGATTTGTTTAAAAAACGCCAAACCCTAAAAAAGCTACAGCCCAAGATAAAAATTTTAAGTGCGGAGCTCGGAAAAATAGCCCGACTCGAACACGTCGGCGATATGCGCCAAGTCGGATTCATGGTCGGGATCGAGCTCGTCAAAAATAAGGCCACCAAAGAACCTTATTCATTAGCTGAAAAGAGGGGATTTAAAGTTTCCTTTTTAGCCCGAAAATACGGAGTTCTTATTCGTCCTTTAGGGAATGTTATTGTGCTGATGCCACCTCTATCCATAAAAAAGGGTGAATTACTAATGTTGTGCCGTATTGTGCAAAAATGCATTGAGAAAATTACCAAATGAAGTATGGTTCCTTGCTAACAAACCAACGGTCAAGCGTAGCGCAAACTTTAGTTTGCGTAATTCAGGTGGAATTCAAAATACCCAAAAAGTTTGAAGTCGTATGAAATCTATTTTTATCGCAGGAACGGATACAGGAGTAGGAAAGACCTTGGTCGCGGGCGCCTTGGCCGCCGCTTTGAGACTCCGAGGGGTGAAAGTGGGTGTGATGAAACCTGTTTCTTGTGGGGGGCTGGAGGATGCGCAGTTTTTGATGCAGGCGGCGGGGATTCAAGAATCGATGACGCTCGTAAATCCAATTCAACTGGAGCAGCCTTTATCGCCAAATGTGGCCGCGGCGATAGAGAAAGTAAAAATTAATTTGAAGGCGATAGATGAGGCCTATAAAAAATTGAGCGCCAAGTACGAAGTGCTGGTGATCGAAGGGTGCGGGGGGCTTTTAGTTCCCGTCACTCAAGATTTTTACGTGATTGATTTTATTAAAAGATTCAAGGCAGAAACTCTTTTAGTTTCTCGCTCCGGCCTAGGCGCGATTAATCACTCCTTGTTAAGTCTGGAAGCGCTCAAAAAAAGAAATATCAAGCCTTTGGGAGTCATTTTTAATCGCACGACTGGCGGAAATCTCTCGATGGCCGAGAAAACAAACCCCGATGTCATCGCGGGACTCTCCGGAATCGCGTCTCTGGGCCTATTCCCGTACCTTAAAACTTGTGCCGCCAATTGTGCCGGAAAAGCATTCTTGAAACATATAGATTTCAAAAAAATTATATGATAAATTCAGGACTTGAAATTAACCTTTTAAGATTAAATGAATGACCGTCTTGCAAGAATCAGAAACGCTTAAAAAAACAGTTCTTTATGATCACCATGTCTCGCTTGGCGGGAAGATGGTTAATTTTGCCGGCTGGCTGATGCCTATTTATTATTCTGGCATCATCGGTGAACATGAATGGACTCGCAATTCCTGCGGCGTCTTCGATGTGTCGCATCTGGGCGAGATTCATGTCAAAGGTTCCGGCGCTTTCAAATTTCTGCAGTATCGTCTCACCAATGACATGGCCAAGCTTTCCGACGGTAAAATTATTTATAGCCTTTTATGTGACGAGCGCGCGTTGACGATTGACGACATCTTGATTTATCAATCCGCGCCCGAGGATTATTATTTGGTGGTCAACGCGTCCAACATCGACCGTGATTTTGAAGCGCTTTCTCGTTATGTGCCGGACTCGGTGACGTTGACCAATAAAAGCGATGAATCCTCTTGCATTGCGATTCAGGGTCCTAAGGCGGAAGCGATTTTGGAAAAACTATTTGGTTTCCAGCTCAAAGGCCTGGTTTATTATCATTTCATGGAAGCTAGCTGGAAGGGTTTCCCCGTATGGATTTCAAGAAGCGGTTACACCGGAGAGGACGGGTTTGAGATTTTTTCGAAAAATGAGCATGCGCCTGCGATTTGGGATCGCTTGATTCAAGACGGAAAATCGGAGGGGACGATGCCCGCCGGTTTGGGCGCGCGCAACACGCTTCGCCTGGAAGCCGGAAACGCGCTTTATGGCCATGAGATCAATGAAAGCACCACACCCTTTGATGCAGGTCTTGGTTGGGCGGTGGCGATGGGAAAGCCGGGCGGGTTTGTGGGACGCGATATGCTGATCAAGCAAAGGGAAGAAGGGCCTAGTCGGCGCTTAGTTGGTTTTAAAATGTTAGACAAGCCTATCGCGCGGGATCATTACCCCATTTTTAAAAACGAAAAGAAAATCGGTGTGGTGACCAGCGGTTCTTTTGGACCCACAGCCGGAGCCAACATTGGTCTCGGCTATGTGGATCGCGGCTCGGAAGCGATCGGGACGCGGATTGAAATAGAGATTCATGGACGAAAAGTTCCTGCGGAGGTCGTCCCCAGGCCTTTTATTACTCTGAAACATAAGAAAGGTTAAAAATAATGCCAGATACTTCTAAGTTGAGATATGCAGAAACGCACGAATGGGTGAGTTTGAGCGGAAATATCGCGACGGTAGGAATCAGCGATCACGCGCAGAAAGAAATTTCGGACGTGGTGTTTGTGGAACTACCCAAGGAAGGCCGCGTCGTGAAACAAAAAGAGAGCGCGATGGTGATCGAATCCGTCAAAGCCGCTTTTGATATTTACGCGCCAGTTTCCGGTAAAATCATCAAAGCCAATCAAGCGCTTTCCGGCAAGCCGGATCTCGTCAACCGCTCTCCCTACGAAGAGGGTTGGTTGTTTCAGATCGAATGCTCGGATCCCAAACAGTTTCAGTCGCTTTTATCCGAAGCGGATTACAACAACGTCAAGCATCACGCGGGGCACTAATTAAAAAATAATGCAGTATATTTCCAATACCGCCAACGATAAAAAAGAAATGCTCCACGCTGTCGGAGTGTCTTCGTTTGACGAGTTGATTGCCAAGGTTCCCAAGCATCTTCAAAAATTTGAGATGGGCGTTCCCGCGGGAATTTCGGAGCTTGAACTCGTTCGGGAGATGGTGGAAACCGGCCGCGCCAATCATCATTTTCATCATTACGCATCGTATCTGGGCGCCGGTAATTACGATCATTTTATTCCTACGGTAGTCAATCACCTGGCGTTACGCGGTGAATTTATCACGTCCTATACGCCGTATCAGGGGGAGGCTAGCCAAGGCACTCTCCAAAGTATTTATGAATACCAGAGCTTGATGTGTGAGTTGACCGCCATGGATTATTCGAACGCGTCGATGTATGACGGCGCCTCCAGTCTGGCGGAAGCGGCGCTTTTGGCGCTCCGCTCCAGTGGCCGTAAGAAAATTTTAATTCCAGACAGCGTTCATCCGGAGTATCGAACCGTGGTGAAGACCTACCTGTCATTTGTGGGAGCCGAGATTATCCACGTGCCTTCCAAAGATGCCGGGGTGGACATGGCCGCGCTTGAAAAAGCGCTGGATTCGGATGTGGCCGCCGTGGTGTTGCAACAGCCCAATTTTTTTGGTTCGTTGGAAGAAGCCACGGAAATTACTCAGAAAACCCACGCCGCCGGCGCGCTTCTGATTGCCTGTGTGAATCCTATTTCTTTAGGGATTATTCAGCCTCCCGGAGAGTATGGCGCGGATATTGCAGTCGGGGAGGGTCAGCCGTTGGGCAATGCCGTCGCTTTTGGCGGACCTCATTTTGGATTTTTTACGGTGAAAGAAGAATTACTAAGAAAAATTCCAGGACGCATCGCAGGCATGACGGTGGACAAAGCCGGCCGCCGCTCTTTTGTGCTGACACTTCAAGCGCGAGAACAACACATTCGCCGCGAAAAGGCGACTTCGAATATTTGCACCAATCATTCGCTTTGCGCGCTAAAAGGCGCCATCTACCTGAGTCTCTTAGGAAAGAAGGGTCTTAAAAAACTAGCGCTCATCAATTGGAAAAATGCGCACGATACCTATAAAAAACTTCTGACAATTAAAGGTGTGAAGCCTTTTTCTTCGCGTTCGTTTTTTAATGAATTTGCGGTGGTGATCGAAAAAGACGAGTCGTCTTTGCGGGCAAGCCTTGAAAACCATAAGATTTTGGGACCGCTGAGCCTGAAGCGCTTTGACGCCCATCACAAGAACGCATATTTATTTGCGGTGACCGAAAATAGAACACCCGCTGATTTGGATCGCTTGGTTAAGGCGATCGAGGGAGCCAAATGAGCGAGCTTATTTTTGAAAGAAATTCACTCAATGAAGCGTCCTGGCTGCCGGAGCTCGGGGAGCCGGAAGAAAAAATTCTTTCGCAGGTTCCCGAAAAGTTTTTAAGAAAAAAAGAAGCCGGCCTGCCGTCACTTTCGGAACTGGATGTGGTGCGTCATTTTACACGTCTTTCACAGAAAAATTTTTGCGTAGACGCTAATTTTTATCCGCTGGGATCCTGCACCATGAAATACAACCCGAAGGCGTTGGATTCTATCGCCTCCATGGATTCTTTTTCTCAAATCCATCCTTATCAGGAAGAATCTGGGGTGCAAGGCGCTTTAAAAGTTTTGTATGAAATGCAGACATTTCTCTGCGGCATCACCGGCATGGATGAGTTTACGTTGCAACCGGCCGCGGGTGCACACGGAGAGCTTTGCGGGCTTCTCATGGTTGGCGCGTATCATCGCTTTAAAAAGCGCCACAAAACCAAGGTTCTGATTCCTGACTCTGCGCACGGAACCAATCCCGCGACAGCCGCGCTTTGCGGTTATGAAGTGGTTCAGGTGAAGACCAATGCCAAGGGTCATGTAGATTTGGAAGATTTAAAATCGAAGCTCGACGATTCTATCGCGTGTCTAATGATGACCAATCCCAACACGCTAGGTCTTTTCGAGGAAGATATTCTTGAGATCGCCAAATCGGTGCATCAGGTCGGCGGCTTGGTTTATTATGACGGCGCTAACATGAACGCGCTTTTAGGCGTGTGTCGCCCGGGTGATATGGGGTTTGATATTGTCCATTTGAATCTCCATAAAACATTTGCCGTGCCGCATGGCTCTGGCGGGCCGGGTTCGGGACCTGTGGGCGTGAAAAAAGAATTGATTCCCTTTTTGCCCGAGCCGAGGATTTTGAAAACGGGGGATCGGTACACGTTTGAAGCCAGCGCGCCGCAATCGATCGGAAAACTTCGCTCTTTTTATGGAAACTTTGGCGCGATCATTCGCTCTTATGGCTATATCAAAGCGTTGGGGAAAGAAGGTTTGAAAGCCGTTTCCGAAAACGCGATTTTAAACGCCAATTATTTAAAGGCCAAGCTCTCTGACTTTTTTGAAGTGCCGCATGCCGGGCATTGCATGCACGAGTTTGTGATGTCCGCCAAAAAGCAAAAGGCACGCGGGGTGAAAGCGCTCGACATCGCCAAGCGTCTTTTGGATTATGGCGTGCATGCCCCGACCATTTATTTTCCTCTGATTGTTGAGGAGGCGATGATGATTGAGCCAACCGAAACGGAGTCGAAGACGACGCTGGATGAATTTATTCAGATTCTTCGAGCCATTGATAAAGAAATCACCGAAACGCCGAACATTGTTCTCGAGGCGCCGCATTCAACGCCTGTCAGCCGTATTGATGAGGTGACGGCGGCTCGTCAGCCCAATCTCCGCTATCGAGCCGATTCATCGCGCCCGGCGACGCCGTCTTTTCCCGTGCCACGCCCTGAACAGTCGGCTAACTGCTGCGAACCCATCAAAGGCTAAATTGCTTTTTCGTCTGATTCTGGATCCCCCAAGATCCGCGGCGCTCAATATGGCCATTGACGAAGTCCTGATGACTTCTCAGGAAAATCAAAACGCCCTCCCAACGCTTCGCTTTTATCGCTGGTCTTCGCCGGCTTACAGTATTGGATATTTTCAAAGCGTTGAAACGGTTTTGAAGCGTTTTGATTGCGCGAAGAAAAAAATCAGCGTGGTACGCCGTCTTACCGGAGGAGGGCTTGTGTTTCATGGTGAAGATCTTACTTTTTCTCTTTCCATGAAAAATCCCAATCCCTTTTTTGCGGGGGATGTCAAAGATTCCTATTTAAAAGTCAATGAAGCACTGCGCGTTGGGATCCAAGAGGCTTTTCAAGGATTGGACTACGCGGATTGCAAGACGGTGCCGTCCGGCCGCGCCACCAATGAGCGCGTTTGTTTTGAAGCCCCTTCGTGCTATGACTTGCTTTTAAAAGGGAAGAAGGTGGTAGGCGCTAGCCAGCGGCGACTCGGAGAGGCGATCTTGCACCAGTCCTCGGTATTTTTAGACAATAAGCATTCTGCTCTGGAGAAAAATATTCAGGCGGGTTTTGAGCGTGTGTGGAAAATTAATTTTAAAGAAATGCCTTTAACGCAAGAGGAGTTGAATAAGGCTGGGAAAAAAGAAAAAGAACGCTACGCTAATCCTGAGTGGGCTTTTTTGATTTCTTAGTGTCTTCTTTTTTTTGGTAGCAATCCGGGCAGTTGTACAGCGCTTTAGCGAGGGTGCGATCATAGCCAGCATCCAGCACGACGCGTTTGACTTCTGTGGATTCTTTTCCGCAAGTGTCGCATTTCATGAATTTAGAATACCAAACACGAGCAAATTTGTCATTGACTTTGAAAAATAACAACCGTATATTAAACCGTGTCGCTCGTCAGATTTATTTTTGTGATCATTCGTTCTCGAGGAGGAAATAATAAAAATGGGTCCGGTTCAACAAGGCGCTCCGCAAAATGGTTTCAAGTCTCTTCAAGAGCATATCAGCGCGGGCCAACAACTTTTAGTTCCCAAGAAAATGTTTTTCACCAAAGGCGTCGGTTCTCATAAACATGAACTGCGCTCATTTGAGCTGGCTCTTCGGGACGCGGGGATTGAAAAGTGCAATATCGTGCACGTTTCGAGTATTTTTCCGCCCAACTGCGAACTTATCTCCAAGAACGAAGGACAGAAGTATATTTTCCCGGGCATGATTAGTTTTGCGGTGACTGCCCGCGTTTCTTCCAACGAAGCCCGCCGCTTGATCGCCGCGTCGATCGGTTGCGCCATCCCTTCAGACTCCAATGCCTATGGCTATCTGAGTGAATATTACGCGTTCGGAGAGACCGAGAAAGAAGCGGGGGATACGGCGGAAGATTTGGCTGCCGCGATGCTCGCGTCGACTTTAGGGTTGGATATCGACGAAGATAAGAGCTGGGATGAAAAAGAAGAGATTTTTAGAATTTCGGATAAAATCGTTAAAACGACCAATGTGACTCAGTCCGCCATGGTTGAAAAAGGATGCTATACGACGGTCGTCGCGGCCGGCGTTTTTATCTTTTAAACCACATTAATATTTTTTCATAAACACGAAACCCTGAAAACCCGGGTTTCGTGTTTTTGTTTTCCGATTTCTCTTTTTTCGCGCTATAATAATCCTATAAAAAATAGCCGAAATAACATGAAAAAACCCTCTAAAAAAGCCTCAAAAACTAAAAAGAAGGCGGCGCGAGTCCCCGTCAGCCGTTCCTCAAGAGTTATAAAAAAGACTGTTCGTAAGAGCTCTCGTAAAACCGTTTCTTCCGCCAAGAAAGTAATTCCAAGAATTGTTTCTTCAGAATCCACTCAAGCCGCCGAAAGCTTTTCTCCTCAATTTGAGTTGCCCGCGCATTATGGCAATAATCATGCGGTGCTTTGTGCGCGCGATCCTTGGTGGGTTTACGCTTATTGGGAAATCATGACAGAGCCTATCAATCGTCTTCTGGGTCAAATGCGCGAGCTTGGCTTGCGGCCGGAAAAGGCGGTTCTGCGGGTGTTTGATAGCACCCAAGAGAGCGAAAAGGAAGATTATTTTGATATCCATCTTTTTGATGTCTCAGGAAATTTTGCTTGGCCGATGATCGGTGATTGGATGATTGATACAGGAAAACCGGATCGTGAGTGGATCATTGGACTAGGTATTTGTGCGCAGGGCGGGCGGTTTTTTGAGCTTGTCCGATCCAATCGTGTTCGCACACCGCGTTACGGCATTTCCGAGGTGATTGATGAGGAGTGGATGCTTCCCGATCATTTGGCGCGCAAGATTTATGGTTTGTCCGGGGATCTCGCATCCCTACGCAGTTCTTCACAACTTCAATCCAGCCGCGCCGCGAAACCCTCCTAAAGAAAGCTGACCCGGGTCATGGAAAAAGGATATTTATCGATTGTGCTTCACGCGCATTTGCCTTACGTGCGCCACCCGGAATATCCGCGATTTCTTGAAGAAGAGTGGTTTTATGAAGCGATTACCGAGACGTATATTCCACTGATCAAAACCTTTGAAGCGCTGACGCGGGACAACGTGGACTTTCGCATCACCATGTCGCTGACGCCGACACTTCTTTCCATGATGACGGATTCGCTTTTGCAGTCCCGTTATGTCAAACACCTGGATCGCCTGATTGAGCTCTCAGAGCACGAAATACAGCGCACTCGCCACAGCGAGTTTGAATCTTTGGCATATTTGTACCGCGACTTTTTTGTGGAGGCGCGGGACATTTTTTGCAATCGCTATCACCATAATTTAGCGGCGGCATTTCAAAAGTTTGAGGCGATGGGGAAGCTGGAGATTATTACTTGCGGGGCGACTCACGGTTATTTGCCGATGATGGAAATCAACCCGCAGGCTGTGCGCGCGCAAATAAAAATGGCCGTTCAAACCCATGAGCGGATTCTCGGCAAGAAGCCTCGGGGGATTTGGCTTCCGGAATGCGGATTTTATCCCGGGGTGGATACGATTTTGAAAGAAGAAGGCATTTCGTTTTTTGTGGTGGACACGCATGGCATTTTATTCGCGTCGCCGCGCCCTAAATATAGCATTTACGCGCCTGCCTATTGTCGATCCGGAGTCGCGGCCTTTGGTCGTGACACCGAGTCCTCCAAGAGCGTGTGGAGCGCCGAAGAGGGATATCCAGGGGACGGGGATTACCGGGAATTTTATCGCGATATCGGATTTGACTTGGACTACAACTACATTCGTCCGTATTTGAGCAGTGACGGCACTCGCATTAACACCGGCATCAAGTATTACCGTATCACCGGCGCGACGCCACACAAGGCCGTTTATGACCCACAGCAGGCTCGCCGCAAAGCAGAGGAACATGCCGGTAATTTTATGTTTAACCGCCAAAAACAGATTGAGCATCTGGCCGATTTAATGGATCGGAAGCCGCTGTTGGTCTCGCCGTATGACGCGGAGCTTTTTGGACATTGGTGGTTTGAGGGGCCGATGTGGTTGGAGTCTCTTTTTAGGAAAATTGCCAAAGAGCAAACATCGATTAAAACAATTACGCCGATGGAATATTTAGAAGAATACCCAAGAAACCAGGTGTTGACGCCGACCATGTCTAGCTGGGGCTACAACGGGTATTCGGAGGTTTGGCTCAATGGTTCTAATCATTGGGTGTATCGTCATTTGCATGAGGCCGCTTCCCGAATGGTAAAAGCCGCCACCGCAAACCCTGATGCCGATGGCGTGAGGCGGCGGGCGCTCAATCAGATGGCGCGGGAACTTTTACTGGCACAATCCAGCGATTGGGCGTTTATTATGAAGACGGGGACGCACACTTCTTACGCGGTCAAACGCACTGTCGGGCATTTGGAACGGTTTACCCGGCTTTGGGAGGCTCTCGAGAAAAATTTAATAGACACCGGCTACCTGGACGGCATAGAATCAATGGACAATATTTTTCCTGACGCGGATTATCATATTTATTCTTCAAAAACCAATTAAAACGGAGGGTTCGAATGTCTAAGAAATCACTTTTTGGGATCTTGTCGGTGTCCGCGGTTTTGATGCTCGCCGGCTGCGCGACAGGCCGTAATTACGACGCCGATATCAACGCGTTGAATTCAAAACTTTCCATGATGCAAGGCCAATTGACCTCCAAGGATGAGGAAATCGCTCGTCTTCAGGGTCAGATGAAGGAAGAAGAATCCTCTCGCATGCAGGCAGAGGCCGAGCGTCGCGCGCTCAATGATCGTTTGAACGCGACACTGGAAGAGCTCTCCCAGGCTAAGGCGCGTGCGGCAAAAGCGCCAAAAAAAGAAGTCATTCCTGATTCCGATCTTAAATAAACTTTCCCGATGAAGACGCGCCCCGAAAAAGATTCTTTAGGCACGCGACAAATTCCGGCGGATGTCTATTACGGCGTCCAGACGGATCGTGCTGTCGAAAATTTTCCGGTAAGCGGTTTGCATGCCCACCCGCGTTTTGTGGACGCGTATCTTTACATCAAAAAAGCGGCGGCGATCGCTAATTTGAAAGCGGGCGAATTGCCCAAGGCTTCCGCCGACGCGTTGATTCAGGCCTGCGATGAAATTTTGGCAGGAGCGCTCCGTGATCAATTTCCGGTGGATGTGTTCCAGATGGGCGCCGGCACGGCATTCAATATGAATTTGAATGAAGTGCTGTCCAATCGCGCCAATGAGATTTTGGGGCATCCCAAAGGAAGTTACAGCCCGATCAATCCTAATGATCACGCCAATATGGGGCAGTCCACCAATGACACTTTCCCAACGGCGGTTCGTGTGGCGGCGCTTCTGATTTTAAAAGAATCTTTGCACGGCCCACTGGAAGCGCTTGAAAAATCGCTGGCCAAAAAGGGGCAGGAATTTGACGGGATTCTTAAATCCGCTCGGACGCATCTTCAAGACGCGGTGCCCATTCGCCTGGGACAAGAGTTTGCCGCGTATGCGGAAGCTATCCGGAAATGTCACGCCTCGATTCGTCAGGCTGAGAAATCGCTTTTGGAGCTCGGGATTGGGGGTAGTGCCGCTGGCACAGGGCTGAATACCGCTCATGGGTATCGCGAAGAAATTATTCTAGAGCTTTCGAAATTTACCGGTTTTTCCTTTGTGCCTGCGCGCGATATGCGCGAGGCCATGCAAAGCCAGAGACCTGCGACAGAAATTTCTTCCGCGCTCAGAAATCTTGCCGTGGAAATTACCCGCATCGTGAATGATTTGAGACTTTTGTCCTCCGGCCCGACGACAGGATTGGCGGAGATTAATTTACCCGCCACTGCGCCGGGATCCTCGATTATGCCCGGCAAAGTAAATCCGTCTATTTTGGAAATGGTGAACATGGTGGCTTTTCAGGTGATCGGCATTGATACCACGGTGGCGCTGGCGGTTCAGGCGGGGCAGTTGGAACTCAATGTCATGACGCCTTTGGCAGCATTTAATTTGAATTTTGGCATCACTATTTTTGGCAACGCGATAAAAATTTTAAACGAGAAGTGCATTAATGGGATCACGGCCAATGCCGCACGCTGTCAGGATTATGCCGAGCGGAGCATGGGGCTCGCCACGGCGCTCAACGCCTTTATCGGTTATGCCAAAGCTGCGGAAGTGGTCAAAGAAGCCTTTGCTTCCGGCAAGACCACGATTGAAGTGATTCGCGAGAAAAAAATTTTATCGGAAGCCGAAATCAAAAAAATCATGGATCCGCTCAAAATGACCGAACCGGGCATTCCCGGTAAGTCTTGATTTAAGCTCTGCCGGGTGGCAGAATGATTCGGTTGAAACAAATCACCCAGTAAAAGGATTTTTAATACGTGTCGACAAACGAATCAACGGTATTTTCCCGCGGACTTGAAGATGTGATCGCTGCTGAGAGCTCTCTCTGCCTGATTGATGGCAAGAACTCCAAGCTCTCGTATCGCGGCTATGACATTCATGACCTGGCAAAAAATTCCACCTACGAAGAAACCGCCTATCTTCTTTATTTCGGGGTGTTGCCCACAGAGGCACAACTCAAAGAATTTAGCGCAAAAATTGCCGTTGACCGCGATTTACCCAAAGAAGTGGTCGATTTTATCGGGCATCTACCCAAAAATGCTAGCCCCATGGCGGTACTGCGTTCCACTGTTTCTTATCTTTCTTTTTTTGATCCGGAGGCGGAGTCCAAGTCCGAAGACGCAAATTTAAGAAAAGCGCTCCGCCTGATGGCGCGTGTGCCGACGATTGTGGCGTATTTCGATCGCCTTCGAAAGGGCTTGGCGATTGTTCCTCCTAAAAAAGACGCTTCTGTGAATACCGCTGCTGATTTTCTTTACATGTTAAAAGGCAAAGAGGCCACGCCGCTTGAAATTCGGATGCTCGATAAATATTTTATTCTTCTGACCGAACATGATTTGAACGCCTCCACCTTCGCGGGTCGCATCACCGCTTCAACGCAGTCGGATATTTATTCCGCAGTTGTCGCCGCTGTGGGTGTCCTAAAAGGGGACTTGCATGGTTTTGCTAATACGCGCACCATGGAAACCCTGTTGGCGATTGGCGAAGAGTCCAAGGTGGAGTCTTTTGTCGAGAGTGCGTTGGCAAATAAAGAAAAATTTATGGGATTTGGTCACCGTATTTACAAAGGGCCGGATCCCAGAGCTTTTGATTTGAAAGAAATGTCCAAGGCGCTGGCGGATGCCAATCCCGCGCAGGCCAAATGGTACCGCATTTCTGAGAAGCTTGAAAAAACGGTTTGGGAAAAGAAGAAGCTTAACTGTAATGTTGATTTTTATTCGGCGTCCGTTCTGTATACGCTGGGTATTCCAACCGATCTCTTTACGTTGATGTTCGCGATCAGCCGCGTGGCGGGTTGGACGGCACATATTCTTGAGCAGTATCACAATAATCGTTTGATCCGACCGGTCTCATTCTACACGGGCGCTGCCAACCAAACTTACGTTTCGATCGAGAAGCGGGGATAGGAGAGTTTTATGGGCGTTGAAGAAACCAAGCACGATTTATTTTTGAAAAGAGCCCAAGTAACCATCGCCATTTTGGCGGGTATCGCAACATTGATCGTGGGCATTTACAATGTCAAAAAAACGCTTTTTTCCGACAAAGGAAACGGCGAGATTCAGGCCACGATTCGTAGTGAGCAGGATCAGCCGATTGCCGGTGCACGCGCGGAACTTCTGACCACCGAAAATGTTTTGATCGCGACGGCCACGACGGATGCTGGGGGCAGCTATTCCAAGAAAGACATTCCTGCTGGAAATTATCTTTTAAAAATCTCGGCACGTGGTTTTGAAC
>JAHFFN010000021.1:0-12991 GCA_023247915.1 Candidatus Omnitrophota bacterium | reverse complement strand
CCATTACTGGCTCGACAGGCGCTAAGCCTAACGCGATTCGATCCGCGGTAGAAGAAGCGGGAGCTTCTTGGATCAAAAAGTTCGCGACGACAGGCGACTCTTCCGAGGAGAAGAAATAGTTTTACCGTAAAAAAATTCGCGGAAGTGGCGGAATTGGCATACGCGCAGGTCTCAGAAGCCTGTGCCTCACGGCTTGAGAGTTCAAATCTCTCCTTCCGCACCAATTTTTGATTATAGGCTCATCTGCTGCGTTGCTCGGTCGTTCGCTTGTGCGACGCTATTACCATAGCGTCTCCGCGCTCACTTCCTCGCGCCTTGCATATGAGCCCATAATCAAAAATTGCACATAAGCTAGGGAGAATATGATTAAAAAATATTTTCCGACGGTTGTAACTTTTGTTCTTTTCTCGATTCTCTTTTCCTTCTTCGCTTCTTATCTGCCTACTTCCAATACGCTCCAAAAAATGGGGCTTCAATCGACGGATCTTTTGTTTTATCTGCGTCATCAGATTTCCGACGAATCGGTGCCGTCGCAGATCCGGGACATCGTCATTGTCACGATCGATCAGGAGTCTTGTGAAAAGCTAGGACTTCGTTGGCCGTGGCCGAGAAAAAGTTTGGCGACGCTGATTGACCGGTTGCGTGAAGAGAGGGTGAGCCTTGTCGGGCTTAATTTTAGTTTTACCGGCCTTGAGGAAAGCGGGGACGCCTCCACGTTGGAGCTTGGTCGAGCCATGCAAGCGCAGGGGCATGTGATTATTGGAGAAACATTCGGGACTCACGATAAACTGATCAAGTCCGCTTCGCCTATCGCTTTCGCCGCCGCGGGAGCCGGGTATCTGGAAAAAATTGTCGATGCCGATTACGCGATTCGTCGCTCCTATTGGATTCGCCCTTACCGTTCCTCAAATCCCCAGGCTTTTGAAAATTCCTTTCCTTTGGCGTTGGCTTTGTCGTACTCCACGGCCAAAGCCCAACCCAAAGCTTTTTTTGATAAAGGAAAGAGCGTGGTGACATGGGATCATTCTGGTAAGCGGGTCTATGTGGAGCCGGATGGTAGTTACACGATCAATTATGTAGCCGCCTGGGAAGATTTTGAAAAAATTCCCGCCTGGAAAGTGTTGGAAAGCCACGTGGATCAAAATAAACTTCGTGGAAAGATAGCGCTTGTGGGCTTGAGCTCATCCATTTTTTCTGACGTGCATGCGACGCCTTATGGTTTGATGCCCGGCATCGCGATTCATGCCAATGAATTTTTGGCGGCATTGTCAGGACGAATTCTCCGCTTTGTGCCGAGCCATTTTGTTTTTTGGATTTCCTGGGCGGCGGGCATCCTAATTTTGATCTTTTTTTCTTTCGAAAGAATTTGGCTGGGTATTTTAAGTTTTCTGATCTTGTTTCTCGGGCTTTTTATCAGCGCGCAATTCACATTTACCTCCGACCGAGTTCTAAACCCATTTATTTTGACAGCCGGCTCTGTATTGGCGCTTTTGACCGGCATCGTGTCCAATATCGCAAAACTTTTATGGGAAAACCAAGGCCTCCATAAAAAAGTGATACACGACAAAATGACAGGGCTCTATACTTATGATTTTTTAAGAATGCGCTTAGACGAAGAATGGGAGCGGGCGATAAAGCTTAAACTCCCGGTGTCGGTAGTGATGACGGATTTGGATCGCTTCAAGGCGATCAATGACACGCTGGGGCACGAAGAGGGCAATCGCATGATTTTAAGAGCCGCCGCGGTGATCAAGAAGAGCGTTCGTGGTTATGACGTGGTGGCGCGTTACGGAGGGGATGAATTTGTGATTTTATTGTGGCAAACCAATGAAGAAGATGCCAAAGCCTATCGTCTGCGCCTGCGAGCTCTCTACGAATCGATGGCCAAAAGTCTGGAGGAGGCTCTTCAGGCATCCACGATGAGCATTGGTGTCGCGACCTTTGATCCCGTCGTGGATCCTCTATATCCTGGAAGCGCTCAGGAGTTAATTGAGGTCGCGGATAAGGATTTGTTTTGGGACAAGGAAAGTAGAAAGCACGGCGGACACCGCTAGTTGCTTTCTAAATAAGCTTCAAGCTTTTCCCAGGTTTTGGGTCCGGCGATACCATCGGCCACAAGTCCGTTTTGCGTTTGAAAATCCTCAATGGCTTTGCGCGAAGACGAGCCTATTTTCCCATCGATGGGGCCTTGATAAAATCCGGCATGAGTTAAAGCGGTTTGAACACGCTGTTCGTAGGTAGTGATCGTGGGCGCTGACAGATCCATTGATTCGGGTTCGGTCATGGACGCTGATAGGAGAGCGGGCGGCGAAAGAATCGCTTCGGTCGAAGCGCTTCCATCTTGAGGAAGTAAAAAGCCATCCGGATCCTTGATTTTTTGAATGCCCATCCGTGCGGTTTCATTTTCGGGGTTGATGTGAAGCGCGTTTAAGAAATTTTCTTCCGCGCGCGCCAAATCCCCCAAAATCATGTAAATGTGACCCATGCGGGTATAAGCCACTTCATCGTCTGGTTCCATTAGAATGATGTCCGAGTAAATGGCCAGCGCTTCACGGAACTTATTTTCAAGCACAAGATTTTCAGCTTTTTGGTGAAGCAGGGATAGCTGATCCATTTTTTGAGCGTCAACAGTGGTGACAGACGCGACGGGCTCTTCGGCGTGGGCGGCGCCGAATAAAATCCATGGCAAAATAAGGATCAGGGTATGTTTCTTCATAGGCCTGACTCTATGCTATAGTATTTTTGATGAAAAAAGACAAGAAAGAAAAAAAAGAAAATCCAGTCATCACCACCAATCGCGAGGCGCATCGGGACTATTTTGTGCTCGAATCGCTGGAGGTGGGCGTCGTCCTGGTTGGCTGTGAAGTCAAATCGCTCCGGGAAGGGCAGGTGAGTCTGGCTGGGAGCTTCGCTCGGTTGGATGGGGATGATGTGATCCTTTACAACGCGTATATCGCACCCTACAAGATGGGCAACCGGGAAAATCCTGACTCCAAGCGAGAGAGAAAACTTCTTTTACACCGCTCCCAAATCAATAAATTGAAGGTCAAAACCACCGAAAGAGGCCTGACCCTGGTGCCGCTAAAAATGTACTTTAATGACCGCGGCATCGCCAAAATCGACCTAGGTGTCGTAAAGGGCAAAAACCACTTCGACCGCCGCGCCGACATCAAAAAAGACAGCACCCGCCGAGAAATTGACCGAGCTATCAAGAATCGAAATAGAAGTTAATGGTGTTTTTCATGGCTAACAAACGAACGGTGAAGGGTAGCGCAAACTTTAGTTTGCGTAACTCAGGTTGTATTCAAAATACCCAAAAAGTTTGATAAATTAGGAATAGGTCACACAAAAAAAGTAGGTCAGGTTTCAACCTGACCTACTTTTTTCTTCCACAAATGGTGGAGGCGGCGAGATTTGAACTCGCGTCTCTAACCTTCGAGGTCTGAAGCCTCTACATGCTTAGTCCGTTTTTTGGATGTCCTCTTCAAGCTTGACCGGACACAATTTTGAAGAGTAAGCCCTCTGCGCGTCTCGCCCGCCGGATCGAAGACACATCCAGCGGACCAGCCTGCTGTCGACGCCAGACCTCACCCCGCAGACAAGCGTGAGCTGACGGTAGCCGTTATTAGGCGGCTAACGGTAACGCCATGTGACCTGCGAAGGGCACACGCACGAAGTTCGTGTTTTTAGCGTTTGATTTGGTGCCAGGTTTTTAAGGAGGCCTCCTGACAACCTCCACATGCCACTAACAGATCAAAGAGCTAGATCGAAACCTTTCGCCCCCTGAATTGAAATTATAGCACAAACTTAGAACGGATTAATACTTCAGCGAGATACCGGTAACCGTCGTCCAGGAATCGTAATTGTAGAGGTAGAAGTTTTCGAATTTTTGATTGGAGTCGGCAATGAGATAGCTACCTGAAAGAACCCAGGCGATATTTTTAGTGAGGGGGTAGCTGGTTCTTAAAGAAAACGTGTGCGTGTAGTCTTGCTGGTCATCCGGCTGGTAAATCCCCAAAGCATTCTGTGCTTTTCGCCCCGGGTAATGCAAAGAGTAAAAAGCGTAGCTCACCGATAAAACAAAGTCCCTGTCTTTTTCCAGGTTTTTGGTGTAGGTGAGAGAAGGTTTTACGGAAAACGAGAAATAATCAAAATAATTTTTTATGAAATTGTCGTCCGCGAGGGCGAGAGTGTTGTGAGTGTCATAAAAATCAAGATTACTTTGGTTGTAGGCCAATTGCCCATCCAAACGGAAAGACCATTCTTTGGACAAAAGATGAGAAGCGTCGACGTTGAGATATTCTACAAAATCTTGCCGAGTGTCGCTGGTCGAACGGATCCCATTAAAATCGATAGTTTTTTTGTCCGTGTAATCTTTGTAAAAGAAAATTCCTTCCACATCCCAAGACCATCCATTTTTCGATAAACTGCCACGGCTCAGATTGACTTTGTAGCCATGCAAATCTTTTTCATCTTGCTCGAGGGAGCCATTGGGATCAAATAATGACAAGAGGGATTGATAGTTTGGATAAGTCCGGCTCAAATAGCGAAAGCCAAGACGAGTCTCGCTGTTTCGATCCGCTGTTTGCAGGGTAGCCCATGAGGACTCGATACCACCGCCAATGTCATCATAATCATAAAGCCCTTCACCAAAACTTTCGTCCTTGGTTTCGTTGACAAAATTCCATTCCGAAAAAAAGAGAGGGCGCAGAGACCAGCTGTCGGTGACATTGTATTTGAGAGAAGTGGACAGGCTGTGCGACTGAGTGGTGGTGGCGCGTCGACCCCCTTCTTCCTGGGCGATGACTTGCGCGGAACGATTGAAAAAACCGTTGTAAAGATTGATCCAATAAAGGCGATCTGTGATTTTGAGTGTGGGTGAAACGAGCCAGCTGCCTATGCCACTGACAGTTCCCTGATGGTTTTCGATTTTGGAATAACCTCCCAGCACTTCGGCCTCCGCGACCGTGATCCACGAGTTTTGAGTGGCAGCCCAGGCGTTTCTAGGCAAGAGAGGGGCGCTGATTCCCAAGGCAAGGAGCAGCACGAGCGTAGAGAAGCGTTTCCAATTAAGCATAGCGGCATTATAACGCCCTTTATTCCTTGGGCAAAGCATTTTTGACAAGCCCTCGTTAGCAGGGTATAATTCGCCCTGGAGCTCAAATCACAACATGCTTAAAAGTCAAAAAATAATCGCCGGCTGGGTCGTCATTTTAGCGCTAGCCCTGAGCCCCAGTTTTTCCTTCGCGGGCTCTACGCCGCTCTCAGCCCCGCTGGTTCCCGCTCAAAATCCTGGTTTATCCACGCCCGAGGAGGCGGATCAGGCCATTTCCCAAAATATTGAAGTCACCCAGATCCAGGGCACCGTGTTTTCAAAGAAGCGGTCGAGTGATGATTTTCAAAGCCTGCAAAATGGCGCCAAGATTTTTCGTGGAGATTTTATTAAAACCAATGAAGGCTCCTGCCATTTGATTCTTAACGGAAAAGACGATCTTTTTCTTGGTCCCAACACGTCGCTTAAAATCGAAGAGGCTTCGCGGAATGAAATCGAAAAAACCAACGCCACCTTGATCACCATGGAAAGCGGCCGGCTCAAAGCGACGCTCGCCAAACTTAAAAAAGGTTCCACTTTCCGGGTGGAAGCGCCAACCGCGATCGCTGCCGTACGCGGCACTACTTTTTATTTGAATGTCGGTAATTTTATGGGGAAAAATGCCGCGCAGTTGTTTGTGGAAAAAAGCCACGGCGGAGTTTTATTTAAAAATAAAAGTTCCGGCGAATCATTTTTGGTGCCCGCTTTTTCGCTGTCGACTTCCTTTGCTGATGGAAGATTAAACGAGCCGCAGCGCTTGAGTTCTGAGCAGCAAGAAATATTTATAAAAAATTGGCAAAATCCCGATTCCACGTCCGCTCAGCAATTTGGCATTGAAGAAATTCCCAACCCGAATGCTACCGGCGCCACCAACCCTCTGAACCAGGTTCTACCGGAAACAAAATTTGATTTCAAAACCGATGATGCTGCCCAAGACAAAATTTCCGAGCAAAATATCCCCGGCGCGAATGGATTGCCCGTCGAGAACGAGACTGTGACTGAGCCGCAAACGGAACACGAAGCATCGCCAGAGGAACAGGCGCTGGCTGACCAAGAAAAAGCAATGATACGCCGCGAAATTGCCCGTATTCGCGAGGATCAAGATTTTGATCACGCCGACGCCAATCTGGCGCAAGTGGCTGACGCTCAAACTGGCAAAGTTTTTGTGGACGTTTTTGGCAATCGGGTGCGTGTGGATCAATACGTGTTTCATGAGCCGGATAGCGACACCGTCCAACTCTTGTCACTGACCGCTAGAACTGGCGAGTATCAAAACGGCGTGTCCGCTGTTCTTTTTGGAACGCAGTTCAATCGCGGCATTGGCGGTGACGTAGACCTGAAGACATTGCCTTGGAATGATTATATGAATGTCGTGAAGAGGGAAGAGGTGGCGGCTGCGATGGGTATTTCGCAGGATTCGCCGGAGTATCACGACCTTTACAGCGAATACATTGTTCACGAGCATGCGCCGGGCTTGGCGCGGGGCGACTCCGCATTTTTCCCGACACACTTTTTTGCTCAATTTACCAATCCTATTGGGGATCGAGCCGGCCAGGACATTGTCCGCTTCGATGATTTTTATACGGATCCGTTTACACTGAAACTGGAAACCGGAGACGGACTTCAATCGTTTGTCGCGCAAGGCAAAGACATCGATACGATTTTGGTGCTGCCATTTGGCGGCCAAGGCGTGATCCAGATCAATGAGCATCTGACCGGAGAAGATAATTTAAACCCACCACCGGGCGATTACAACACGCCACCGCTATTTCCGGTGGAGTTTGAAGAACATGACGATGACAACGGTTCTCAGACAACGACTTTTGCTGTGAATTTTAATCCGGCTGGATTACTCGACATCAATTATTACAAGAATCTCGCCATCAACGATGATGGGAATCCCACCAATGATGATCACCCGGCTTATTTTCATGAGAAATTTGGGGAGCGTCTTGGGGTGGATGATGAGGTGATTGGCCGCAATCATTTGATTGGCCTTTTTATTCCTATCAATGATCAAGGGCAAATTTTTAATCAGCCGGGCTTCCAAGTTCGGGGCTTGCGCGATCTTTTCAATCCAAACCCGCTGGTGAATGGTGGAAATTACAATTTGGAAGTGATTTTGATCTATGGCTATGATGATAATCTAAATGATGCAGAGCTGGGCTTGCATGAAGGCTTTTTCCATGAGGATTTTAGAATCGATGCCATCATCACGCCCGAAATTTTCCCGTCCTTTCAAGGCATTCAAAGCCATACGACTTCATTATTTCCTCCTGCCCTACATGACGATGAGGATGATACGCGTTCTCTAAGCCATCCCGCATGAGCAAACAGAAAACAACGAATTTAGTTTGGCTGGATCTGGAAATGACCGGTCTGGATCCTAAAAAATGCACCGTTCTTGAAATCGGTGTCATTATCACGGATAGCCAGCTGGAAGTTCTGGAAGAGGGACCCTCTTTCGCCATTCATCATCCCAAGAAAACATTGGATGGGATGGAGGCTTGGAGCAAGCATCATCATCGCAAGTCCGGCCTAACCGAAGAGTGCGAGAAATCAAAAGTCTCGCTTAAAAAAGCCGAAGAAGCCGTACTCAAATTTGTCAAAACCCATTGTAAGGAAAAGACAGCGCCTCTCTGCGGCAATACCATCTGGCAGGATAGGCGATTTTTGGTCAAATACATGCCCAAGCTGGAATCCTATCTCCATTACCGCACCATTGATGTCAGTTCTGTCAAAGAGCTCGTGAGCCGCTGGTATCCAGAAACATTCAAGATGCCTCGGCCTAAACGCCAGACGCATCGCGTGATGGAGGATGTTCGTGAGTCCATCGAAGAGTTGAAGTTTTATCGCTCCAAGGTATTTCTCAAGCCGTAAAAGAGGCGGGGTCGCCTATGCCGATCTATCCGGTTTCTTCCCAAAAGATTCAAGCACTCGAAGAAAAAATAAAAAGACTTGGACTTCGCGAAAGCGATTTTGAGGAAAGTTTTGTGCGTTCCGGGGGCAGCGGCGGGCAAAATGTGAACAAGGTTTCCACCTGTGTTTGGCTGCGCCACCGGCCGACAGGGCTTGAAGTAAAGTGCCAGGCGGAACGCTCGCAGGCGCTCAATCGTTTTTTAGCCAAACGTCTTTTGGTGGATAAAATCGAAGCGCAGGTTTTGGGGGTGGTGAGCCAGCGCCAGCAAGAATTTGAAAAAATCAGGCGTCAAAAAAGAAAGCGTTCCAAGCGCGCCAAAAATAAAATGCTCGACGCCAAGCGCGTGCATTCCAATAAAAAAGCTTTGCGGCAGAGACCTTCCGACTTTTAGCCGCTTATTCCACAGTTTCCAGCGTTTTCATGCCATCCCGTGCCGCCGCGTTCTCCGGGTTGAGCTCCAAACATTGCATGAAAGCATCTCTGGCCTTCACGTAATCGCCTAAAATTAAGCAAGCGTACCCTAAATTATTGTAGGCCATGTCGTCATTGGGGTTTTGCATGATAATGTTTTGATAGAACGGCGTGATCTCGTCGACATTGGCCGGATCGATATGCACCGCGTTTTTAAACGCATTTTCAGCCTTATCGTATTTTCCAGTCAAAATATACGTATGTCCCATGATGATATAGGCCTGGTCATCGTCGGGATCATCCAAAATAATTTCTTCGTAAAGCTTGGACGCTTTTTCAAGCTCTTGGGAAGCCACATAGCGAAGGGCGCGCTCGTGCTTTTGAGCAAGGGTCTCTTGGGCGGGTAGTGGAAGCGAGGGGGTTACTGTAAGCGCTGAGGGTGCTAAGGGCGCCGGCGCTACTGGGGGTGGTGTTGACGGTATGGGTGGCGTTGGGAGTGTTTGCGACTCAAAAGAAGGCAAAGTAAGGGGAGCGTCTAGTTCCGGAAACGTCGGCAAGCTGAGCGCGGGAACGGGCGATGCGGGTGCAGTCGTAGGAGGCGCCGCTCCAAATTTTTTGGAATAACTTTCCATCGAAGTGCTGAGCAGTAAATCTTTCATAAATTCAGTGGCTTTTTCGCCTTGGCTTAAAATAGTTTTTAAACGCTCCGAATCTTCATTGAGCGCTTTGATTTTGTACTCCAGATTTTCCATTTTTCGGCGTGTGACCTCGGAGAAAGGATCCGCCGCATACGCCTGTTGAAGGCGGGTGGACTCTAGTTCCGCTTCCACCAGCAAAGACCGGTTGGCGGAAATAGCCCGAAGAGCATCCTGATGAGTTGACTCAGAAGCGTCAACTCTTGCAAATCCAAAGGAGGATAAAAGAAGGGTGATGAGAAGCACGCGCATTATTTTCATAAACCTATTTTAACCTGAGGCTTTTTTCCAGCCTAGTTTTTTGTTACACTACTAGGTCTATGATTACCACAGATCAAGTGCAGGCGATTATTGAGAAGGCTCTCCCGGGTGCCGAGGTGGAAGTTCGGGATATGACCGGAACCTCCGATCATTTCGACATCACCGTCGTCTCGGAGGCTTTTCAGGGCAAATCCATTATCGATCAGCATAAGCTGGTTTTTAAAATTTTAGATCACGAAATGAAAAAAGACAGAATTCACGCCGTTCAATTAAAAACTAAGGTTCCGAAATAGGAGTATTCCGCATGGCCAATCCGACTGTAGAACGCATTGAAAAAGAAATCAAATCCAGCAAAGTTGTCTTGTTTGTCAAAGGCACGCCGCAAGCGCCCCAGTGCGGATTTTCAGCGGCGACCATGGAGCTTTTTAAAAAGCTCAAAACCCCTTTTCATTCGGTGGACATCATCGCCAATCCCGATATCCGCGCGACCTTGCCGGAAATCTCGCAGTGGCCGACATTTCCTCAAGTTTTTATCGACGGGAAGCTAGTGGGTGGGTGTGACATCGTGCACGAAATGTACGAAAGCGGCGAACTACAAAAGCTTTTAGCTTAAAAGCCTTACATATTTCTTAATTGTTTTTCCGCGTCAACCAGCTCACGGTTGATTTTTCCGATAGCGCTTCCGGCCGCCTGTCTTAATTTCTCTCCGACCTGAGGCGCCTGTTTGAGCTGGCGCAGCAATTGAATCACCATCCGGAAATAACGGATAATCTCTCCTTCGTCGACGTCGGTGTGACGTCCCAACTCATGAAATAAACAACCGCCGATCCAGGCCTCCAGCGCATGCGATAGATTAAAGTAGGGAAGTTTGGTGAGCGGATAAATTTTGTGCTGGGATTCTTTTTGATGAATCACGCGCAGGTATTTGTGACAGCGTTTTTCTAAGTCCGCGAGATTGGGCGGTAAGTCTTTGGAGATTTGATTTTTTCTTGGCTCGAAGACGAGAGCACAAAGTAGTACGGAAAGCCGCGATTCATTCAATGTCGCCAAATACCCATCCTCAAGCATTTCGGATAGCAAAAGTTCGTAACCGTACATCCAGGACGCGAAATTTCCCTTGGGAGTCAAAACGCCGTCACCAAGATGACCCAGCTCTTTCAAAAGACCCAATTTTTTCTCCATCGAATGAACGCCTTTTTGCCGGTCTTTTTTATTGGACTGAAAATAATGAAGCGAGCGGGGGTAGATCTCCATTAATTTCTCCCCAAACTGGGAGTAAAGATTGAGCAGGGTCGCGTAGCAGGAATTAAATTGGCTTTCGATGGATTCGGGTTGATTGTAAAGAATGCGTTGAACCGCCGAAAAGGGAATGTCGTGCGGATTGATACGGGAATAAACAAAGCCCTGCTCGTCCATGCCGCGTCGCCCGGCGCGTCCGGCCATTTGATAAAAATCGCGTGTTCTTAAAAAAGCAAAATGCGTGCCATAAAATTTGCGCATTTCGTCAAAGATCACGGTTTTGGCCGGCATATTGATACCGAGCGCGAAAGTTTCAGTCGTGAAAATTAATTTGATGAGTTTGGAGGTAAAAAGCTGTTCCACCGCTTCTTTGAGCGTGGGCAGCATGCCCGCGTGATGAAAGGCAATCCCGCGATGGATGAGGCGGCGCATTTCGACAGCGCTGGATTCTTTATTCAAATCAAATTTTTCACAGAGTGACGCGTAAAGCGCTTGAACCTCATTCTGCTCTTGGCCATTTAAAAAATTAAAACGCTCCTGCTCCCAAGCCAACTCTTCGGCGCGTTTGCGGCCGAACGCGAAATAAATACAGGGCATGCGATGCTCGCGTTCAATGTGACTGATGAGCGCATCGGTTCGATTGGGCTTGGCGCTTAAAAATCGTCCAAACGAACGCTTATTTACATGTTGGTGCCGTCCTGCGTGCTGAAAACGTCCGCCGCGATTGTTAGGCCAGCGATCCTGATCCAGATACCCTTGTTTTTTAAGTTGGCGAATGTCGCCGAGAACCTGTCCTTGGCATTGGAAAAGATGAATTAAAGGGACGGGGCGATGCGTTTCAATAATGACTTCAATTGGGTGATTTAAAATACTGCGTATCCACTCGGCAAGTTCTTCAATATTGGGGGCGGTGGCGGAGAGGGCGACGAGGCGAATATGTTCAGGGGTGAACATGATGGCTTCTTCCCACACGGTGCCGCGTTCAATATCGTCCAGGTAGTGAACTTCATCAAAAATAACCCAGGAGGTGTTTTTTAGACGTTCGGGATCTTCAAAAAGTTGGTTGCGGTAAATTTCGGTGGTCATGATCACGACGGGGGCATGGGAGTTCAGGCTGACGTCGCCGGTCAGAAGCCCGACCTGATCCGGATAGCGCACGGAGAAGTCGCGGTATTTTTGATTGGAGAGCGCTTTGATGGGGGCGGTGTAGATGACGCGTTTGCCATTGGCCAGGGCTCGTTCGATCGCGTATTCGGCGATCGCGGTTTTTCCAGCGCCTGTGGGAGCCGAAACTAATACCGAATTTTCAGAGTCAATCGCCTGAATGGCCTTTAATTGAAAAGGATCGTATTGCATGGCGCCCATTATAGCGTTTCATTGCCGCGCTTTCACCATTTAGTTAAATCTGGTACAATTTTTGCTTATGAATAGAGCGGAAAAGAGAAACCCAGAGAAACACAGCAGCTTTGACCAGCCGATCGGGATTTTTGATTCAGGCATTGGCGGGTTGACGGTTTTAAAGGCCATTCGAGAGGAGATTCCTCGCGAAGACATCGTCTATTTTGGTGACACCGCTCGCGTTCCCTATGGCACCAAGTCCAAAGAGACCATCACCAAATTTTCTATCGATAATGTTAAATTTTTGCAAAGTTTTGATACCAAGATCGTTGTGGTGGCTTGCAATACCGCGTCGGCGCTGGGGCTTGGGGCGCTTAAAAATCAATTCGCGATTCCCATCATTGGCGTGATTGAACCAGGAGCCAAAGCGGCGCTTTTGTCGACCAAAAATGGGCGCATCGGTGTAATTGGGACGAAGGCCACGATTGGGAGTGGTTCCTACGAGGCCTGTTTGAAGAAGCTTGATCCCTCGCTCAAAGTTTTTAGCCAGGCCTGTCCGCTTTTTGTGCCGTTTGTGGAGGAGGGGTGGTTGGACGGCGAGATTATCTCAAAAGTCGCACAAACGTATTTGGAGCATCTCAAATCTTTTAAGATTGATACGTTGATTTTGGGATGCACGCATTATCCTTTGTTAACAAAAATGATTCAAAAGGCGATGGGGCCGAAAGTAAAGCTGGTGAATTCCGCCCAGGAAACCGCCAAAGAGGCTAAAGCCTTGTTAAGCCGCTTGAAGCTTGCCAATCGCCGCAAGGATCAGCAGTCGATGCGCTTTTATGTCTCGGATGAGCCGGAGCAGTTCCGGGTGTTGGGCGAGCGCTTTTTGGGTCAGGCGATTCAATCAGTCGCCAAAGTCGGAGATTCTTTTTCCGGAGTTTCTTCCAAGACTCCCCGAATTATCAAAGAGAGAGTTCTCTAGAATGTATGAAGTGGTGGTGGAAGAGGAATTTTCAGCCGCACATTTTTTAAAATTGTACG
>JAHFFN010000020.1 GCA_023247915.1 Candidatus Omnitrophota bacterium | reverse complement strand
TTCAAAAAGGGATTTATATTTTTCTGGCTCTGGCCGTCGTGATCACATTCGCGATCTCCGGCGTTATTTTAGGCGGCCGCGACTCCGGCAATTCCTCGGCGTCCCCGGGTAAAATTGATAATAAAAATGTTTCACTCCAAGACTATCTAAAAAGCTACAAAGCCGTGCATCACCAGGCCGCTTGGATTTACGGGGAAAAATTTCAAGAAATGCAGGGCTTGATTAATTTTAAGGGCGAAGCCTGGGATCGCCTGCTCCTTTTAAATCAGGTCAAACTTCAAAAAATTAAAATCAAGGATGATGAGGTCGTGGACTGGCTCGGCGCCCAACCCATTTTCATCAATAAAGGAGTCTTTGACGAGGCCTTCTACAAACGTTACGTCAGCGATTACCTCAAAGTAAGCCCGCGCGATTTTGAAGAAGAGATCCGGGAGCTTCTAGCGATTCGAAAAGTTCAGCAAAATATTCGAGCGGGCATCCACATCAGCGAGGAAGATCTCAAAAACTTCTACATTCAAGAAAATGGCCAGAAAAAGATTCAATATGCCGTCGCCCCCTGGGAAAGTGCCAAATTGGAAGGCACCGAAAAAGCCGACGACAAAGAAATAAACCAGATCTATTCCATCATGAAAGAAAAACTCACCGAGCCTGAGAAAGTGAAACTCGCGTTTTTATTTATCCCCAGCGATAAAAAAGAGGCGCTCAAAGCCGCGTTCGACGAAAAAGAGGCTACGTTCGAAGCTCTTTCAAAAAAATACACTCTTGAAATAAAAGAAACCGGTTACTTTTCTAAAAATGACGCCGTGCCTGAAATCGGCCTCTCGAAAGAAATTTTGACGCAAGCCTTCACGTTGGACGTTTCCAAAGAAAGCGATTGGATCAGCCTGGAAAAAGGCTCTTACAAAATCAAGGTTCTGGACAAAAAAGCCGAGCGTGTTTTGACTCTCGAAGAGTCCAAAGCGGAGCTTCAAAAACTACTCAACAAACAAAAAGCCACGGATGTGCTGGTAAAGAAGCTGAATGAGTTAAAGAAAAAGATGGAAACCGGCGGATTTGAAGAAACGCTGAAAGCGGAAGGTTTTGAAGTGAAGACTTTAGATAATTTTAAAAAGGGCGATTATGTCGCCTCGGTAGGTCCCTCTTCCCTTCTGGATAAAAAACTCTCGGATCTAAAGGAAGGTCAAATCAGTGACGCGTTCGCCGTACCGACGGGTGCTGTGATCTTGAAAGTGGTTAAAAATTCAAGATTGGACGAGAAAAAATTTGCTTCGGAAAAAGAAACGCTTCGAGCGAAGCTTCTAGACAAGAAGACGGAAGA
This sequence comes from Candidatus Omnitrophota bacterium, assembly GCA_023247915.1. Classification (GTDB taxonomy): domain Bacteria; phylum Omnitrophota; class Gorgyraeia; order 2-02-FULL-51-18; family 2-02-FULL-51-18; genus JAHFFN01. The sequence continues at coordinate 27,336 of JAHFFN010000020.1, read as the reverse complement.
GGAAATGACGGCTCTTCTTGAAAATCTCCACAAAAAACTTTCCATCGACGTCAAGACGATGAATAAGTTATTTGCCGAAGATAAATAACCCTCCGCACGGTCGCATGACCGTGCACCTCTACTTCTTGGTATTCAGCAGGTCCTTTAATTCCTTCATGAAGTGATTGATGTCTTTAAACTGGCGATAGACAGAAGCAAAGCGGACATACGCGACTTCGTCTAATTTGTGCAGATTTTCCATGAGAAGCTCCCCGATCACCTGAGCTTTCACTTCCTTGTCAAAATTTTTCTGAAGCTCTTTCTCTACCTTGTCCACAATCGCTTCGATTTTCTCGACGCTAACAGGACGTTTTTCGCAGGCCTTCATGATGCCGGAGATGATTTTGTTGCGGTCAAAGGATTCGCGGCGGCCGTCTTTTTTGATCACCATCAGCGGCACTTCTTCGATGTACTCGTAAGTCGTGAAACGCTTTTTGCATTTTAAGCATTCCCGGCGACGGCGAACGCTTTTATCCTCATTGGAAGAACGGGAATCAATCACCTTATCTTCGGTGTGTGAGCAAAAGGGGCATTTCATGCGCTATTCTTCCTTTCCCGCCAAAGCGGATTAAAGATCAAGCATTCACGAGCTGGTTTTGCTTCAAAAGTTCCGGATACAGAGGGTATTTTTTGGTTAAAATCTGAACCTTTTCACGCACCTGTTTGACTTTTTCCTCGGAAGCGGCGTGGGTCAAAGCTTCGTGAATGTATTCGGCGATCTGCGTCATCTCAGGTTCTTTCATGCCGCGTGTTGTCGCCGCCGGAGTCCCTAGACGAATCCCGCCCGCTTTGAATGGGCTCTGCGTATCAAAAGGAATCGCGTTTTTATTGACGGTGATCGAGGCGCGGTCGAGCACCTCGGCGGAGTCTTTGCCAGTAAGCCCTTTTTGAATGGTGTCTAAGAGCATCAAATGGTTGTCCGTGCCACCGGAGACAAGCCTCCAGCCCTTGGTGATGAGGGAATTGGACAATGTCTTGGCGTTTTTAACAATCTGTTTTTGATATTCTTTAAAGGCGGGTTCCAGCGCTTCTTTGAGCGCCACCGCTTTGCCGGCAATCACATGCATGAGCGGACCGCCCTGGAGAGCCGGAAATACCTCGGAGTCGATTTTTTTGGCAAATTCTTTTTTGCAAAGAACAATGCCGCCGCGCGGACCCCGCAGGGTTTTATGTGTCGTGGTCGTCACAAATTCCGCGTAAGGCACGGGGCTGGGATGAACTCCCGCCGCGACAAGTCCCGCGATATGCGCCATATCGACAAATAAAAACGCGCCCACTTTGTCGCAAATTTTACGAAAGCGCTCAAAATCAATGATGCGCGGATAAGCAGAGGCGCCCGCAATAATCATCTTGGGATTGTGCTCCAGTGCGAGCTCTTCCACTTCATTGTAATCAATGCGTTCATCCTTGGAGCTGACACCATAAGGAATAATCTTAAAAAATTTACCGGAAAAATTCATCGGATGACCGTGAGTCAAGTGACCGCCATGCGAAAGATTCATGGCCAGCACCGTATCCCCGGGATTCAACATGGAAAAATAAACCGCAGCATTGGCTTGAGATCCCGAATGAGGCTGAACATTCACGTGTTCGGCGCCAAACAATGCCTTCGCGCGCTCAATCGCCAGATTTTCCGCCACATCAACGTATTCACAGCCGCCGTACCAGCGTTTCTCAGGATAGCCTTCGGCGTATTTATTGGTCAACACCGAGCCCACCGCTTCCATCACAGCCAGGCTTGTAAAATTTTCGCTGGCGATGAGTTCGATGTTCTCGTTTTGACGCCGAGTTTCGTTTTGTATCGCCTTATAAATTTCCGGGTCGACCGCTTTCAAATTTTTCATTTATTTTCTCGCTCTATTTCTTTTTACTTTTCTTGATTATTTTTTTGACGAGCCCGATTTTTTTCTCAATGCCCGTGATTTGATTCACACGGCGCTTGTGGCGCCCTCCCTCAAACGAAGCGGACAGCCATGCCTGGACGATTTCTTCCGGGTCTCCCAAAATATGTTCGGAACCCAGTACTAAAATATTGGCGTCATTGTGTTGGCGGGACAAAACCGCGACATCCTTATCAAAACAAATGGCCGCGCGGACATTCGGAAGTTTATTGGCCGCCATGGACATACCGTTTCCGCTTTTACAAATCAAAATACCCACATTTGCTTTTTTATCGGAAACTGCTTTGGCGACTTTGTAAGCAAAAAGCGGGTAATCACAAGGTTCGGGGCTATGAGTGCCAAAATCAATGGTTTGATAGCCTTTAGACTTCACAAATCCGTCGATTTCTTTTTTTAATGTAAACCCGCCGTGATCCGCTCCGAGGGCTATTTTCATCTCATCTCTCCTATAAAATTTGAGCTACTTTTTTGATGCAGTCACGAATCACAGACAACACATTGCGATAAAAACTATCCGACATGCGGATGGGATCCGGAATATCCGAATGCCCCGCATGCGCCACATGACCCGGCGCAAAATCTCCTAAAAGCGAGATCTTGCTTGCCGCCTCGGGCACCAATTTGATAATGCTTTGGCGATGCACTTCTTCCATCACATAAATACGATCCGCCAGATGCACCATGTCATACGTCAAACGACGACTCCGGTGATCGGACATGTCCACGCCTTCCAGCTCTAAAACCTTCAAGGTTTCAAGCGTGGCTGGGTATCCATCGAGCGCATTGATGCCCGCCGAACCGATGGTAAAATTTTTTCCACGCGGTTCGATGTATTTTTTAAGAAGCCCTTCGGCCATGACCGAACGGCAACTGTTGCCAGTACAGACAAACAATATATTTTTCAAAATCTTCTATCTCCTAACGCCTAACTCCTATAAATCCAATTTCTTCGCCAAGATCTTCTTTTTATTGTCTTCCTTATACTTCTCAAGCACCTTTTCAAGATCGGCGTCTTGAAGAGCTAAAATCCGAGCCGCTAAAAATGCCGCGTTTTTCACGCCGCCTGAACCCACGGCGACAGTGGCCACCGGCGTACCGGCCGGCATCTGCACGGTTGATAAAAGAGAGTCCATGCCATTAAAGGAAGAGGTTTCGACGGGAATCCCGATCACGGGAATCATCGTATTGGCCGCCACGACTCCGGCCAAATGTGCCGCTCCGCCAGCCGCGGCGATCATCACTTTAATCCCCTCTTTCTTACAATCTTTGGCGAACTGCACCGCTTCATCCGGGGTTCGATGCGCTGATAAGACTCTGGCCACGAAAGGAATGCCCAATTCTCTTAAAACATCCGCACAAGGCTTCAGCGCCGGCGCGTCAGAATCACTGCCCATCAAAATTGCCACAATTGGTTTCATAATATAAGCCCCTATTTCAATACTTTCGTTGCTTTATGCCCAATATCCTTCCGGTAATACATCTTATCAAAGAAAATCTTTTCGATCGCATTGTAAGTTTTAGAAAGCGCTTCAAAAATCCCGCGGCCGGAACCGACCACATTGAGCACGCGTCCGCCGGCGGTCACAAGTTCTCCGTTTTGGCGCTTGGTGCCCGCATGAAACACTTGAATCGCTTTGTCTTCTTTGGCGGCTGAAATGCCCGAAATTTTCTTACCCGTCTCATATTCGTCCGGATAGCCTTCGGCGGCGATCACAACACACACACAATCTTCATCACGCCACTGAAGATTGATCTCAGAAAGACGGCCTTCAACCGTGGCCAAAAACACTTCGAGCAAATCATTTTCAAGACGCGGCAAAATCGCCTGTGTTTCCGGGTCACCCAGACGCACATTGAATTCTAAAACCTTAAAACCTTTGCGCGTCATCATCACACCCGCGTACAAAAATCCTTTAAACGGATGGCCAAGCGCTTTAAATTCATTCACAATCGGCAGAAATACTTTTTCTAACAATTCTTTTTCAACTTCATCCGTCACCACCGGCGCGGGCGAATACGCACCCATCCCGCCGGTATTCGGGCCATGATCCCCGTCAAAAATCCGTTTATGATCTTGGCTGGACGCTAAAAGCCGCACAGTCGTGCCATCCGTCACCGCAATCACTGAGGCTTCTTCTCCCTCGAGACATTCTTCAACGACAATGCGCTCTCCCGCTTTTCCAAAAACTTTTTTCACCATGTTGCGGTGCACGGCTTCCATGGCTTTAGGCATCGAATGTGCGACAACCACGCCTTTGCCGCCAGCAAGCCCGTCGACTTTGACAACAATGGGCACGCCTTTTTTCGCCACATAGTCCATCGCCTTCTCGGCGGAATTAAAAACTTCAAATTCTCCGGTAGGAATCGATAACTTTTTCATCATTTCTTTGGAAAAAACTTTGGAACCTTCAAGCTGAGCGGCAAATTTGGAAGGCCCAAAAATCTTAATGCCTTCTTTTTCAAAACGATCCACAATGCCTTCGGTTAAAGGCGCTTCGGGGCCGACGATGACAAGCTCAATCTCCTTGGCTTTGCAAAATTTAAGGAGCCCTTCCTGATCCTTGGCCGGAATGTCGGCGATTTCGGCGATCTCCGCGATTCCCGCATTACCGGGCGCCGCGTAAAGCTTGGTCAGCTTCGGACTTTGAGAAATTTTCCAGCACATCGCATGTTCGCGACCGCCGCTTCCTATCACGAGTACTTTCATTGAACGGTTACCCCTTCACCCTTAATAATTTCTCCTACCACCCAGGCGTGTTCGCCCGCTTTTGTTAAATAGGAAATCACCTTCGACGCGCGATCTTTTGGCACCACCAAAATCATGCCCACGCCCATGTTAAAGGTGCGGTACATTTCACGCGCCTGCACATTCCCTTTTTCAGCGATCCAGCGAAATACGCGCGGCACCGACCAACTGCCCATATGAATCTTCGCGCCACAACCTTTGGGAAGCACACGCGGAATATTGTCAAAAAATCCTCCACCGGTGATGTGCGCGAGCGAATGAATAGGTTCTTTTTCCATCAGACCCAGCACCGGCTTCACATAAATCTTAGTCGGCTTCAAAATTTCTTCGGCATGTTCCTTCACAAACTCATTGTTCAACACTTTTCGAACAAAAGAAAATCCGTTGGAATGAACCCCGCTGGAGGCAATGCCGATAATCGCCTGGCCTGGCGCGACCTTCGATCCGTCGATGATACTCCCTTTTTCCACCACGCCCACGCAAAAACCAGCCAAATCAAAATCACCCTTGGCGTAAAGTCCCGGCATCTCCGCCGTTTCTCCGCCGATCAACGCGCAACCGGCCATTTCACAACCCTTCCCGATCCCGCGCACCACTTTTTTCATCATGTCCACGTCGAGTTTCCCGACCGCGAAATAATCGAGAAAGAAAAGCGGTTCGGCGCCCAAGGTCAAAATATCATTCACATTCATCGCGACCAGATCAATGCCCAAACCTTCCACGAGCCCCGTCATCTTGGCTAATTTTAATTTCGTGCCGACGCCGTCCGTAGAACTCACCAGCACCGGGTTTTTATATTTTTTGGGAATGCCGCAAAGCGCTCCAAATCCGCCGATCCCGCCAAGCACTTCCGAACGGCGCGTCGCGCGCGCGAAAGGTTTGATCGCCTCCACAAATTCATTGGCTTTGTCGATATCGACGCCGCTTTGCTTGTAAGTCACGCTCTTTTTCATCGACAAGATTTCTCCGTATGATATTTTCCGACACTCTCGTAAGGGATCGGGTATTTGCCCGTCCAACACGCGGTGCAATAATTTTCTTTAGGGAAACTCACACACTTGAGCATTCCCTCAAGCGACAAATAACCCACCGAATCACATTCAAAATATTTGCGAAGCTCCTCACCGGAATATTTGTTGGCAATCAGCTCTTCACGTGTCGGGAAATCGATGCCGTAAGCGCAGGCGTATTTGTGCGGCGGACAGCTGATGCGTAGATGCACTTCCTTGGCGCCGGCCTTGCGCAGGCTTTTGACACGAATCTTCGAGGTAGTGCCGCGCACAATCGAGTCATCCACGACCACAACGCGTTTTCCGGCCAACACTTCTTTAACAAAATTAAATTTCACGCGCACTTTAAAATCCCGCATGCCCTGATTGGGTTGAATAAAGGTACGCCCCACATAATGGTTTCGGATAATCCCATAATCCAGCGGAATGCCTGACTCATGAGAAAATCCAAGCGCCGCGGAATTGCCGGAGTCCGGCACCGGGATCACCACATCCGCCTCGACCGGCTGTTCAATCGCCAGTTGGCGTCCAAAACGCTCACGCACCAGATGCACGCTGTCCCCAAAAATCTTAGAGTCCGGTCTTGAAAAATAAACATGTTCAAAGATGCAATGCGCTTTGTGAATATCAAGAGAAGGGATGCGCTCCGAACGTAGGCCTTTTTCGGAAATAAATACCACTTCGCCTGGCTCGATTTCACGGATCGCTTCGGCTTCCACGATGTCAAACGCGCAAGTTTCGGAGGCCACGACATACGCGCCGCCGATTTTTCCAAGCCACAACGGCCGGAACCCTTGCGGGTCGCGCGCGGCGATCAAAAGATTATTGGTTAAAAATACGAGCGAATACGCGCCACGCACACGCGCCAGCGCATCGAGGACACCCTCTTCGATATTGCGAAGCGCGGGTTTAGCCATCAAATGAATAATGATTTCACTGTCCGTCGTCGTTTGAAAAATAGAACCGTACGCTTCCAGTTCCGAGCGTAAAATATCGGCATTGACGAGATTGCCGTTATGGCCGATGGCGATTTCGCCGCGGGAATAATCCACTAGGATCGGCTGGGCATTTTTTAAATTGCTGGAACCAGTGGTCGAATAACGCACATGACCGATTGCGCGGTCTCCCTGTAGTTTTTCCAAAACCGGCGCGTTAAAAATATCCTGCACGTGACCCATCGCACGGTGTGAAGACATCGTCTTTCCATCCGACACCACGATGCCCGCCGATTCTTCACCGCGATGTTGAAGCGCGTAAAGCCCTAAATAAGAAAGATACGCCGCTTCTTTATGACCGAAAATCCCAAATACTCCACACTTGTCTTTTAATTCGCTCATAAGGCCTTTTTCAGTTGTTCAATCCAGTGTTCCGCGTGTTTGGCCATTCCTTGCCGACCCACCGGTTCCCTTAAAATGACGCTTAGCTTGGTCTGCCAGGTCTTGAGTTCATTTTCTAATTTTTCTAACAGCGCCGCCTGTTCCGGTTTGGCTGTTTTTTTATAATTTTCAATGGCGGTACGCGTGGCTTGGATGGCTTGTTCGGTTTTTGAAACATCCGAGGAAACTTTTACGGATTTGGCGATATTTTCAAGTTCCGGAGTAATATTTTTCATGCGGTTGCTACTTCCATTCTGCGTTTAATCGCGTTTCTCCAGGCGTGCGACAAAACCGCTACGGGAGCCTCAATGAGTTTGTTAATTTGAAGCCGGTCGCCGCCGACTTTTCCGATGATTTCATATTGAATATTGGGTTTGATGAGTTCTTCCACCGCTTTTAGATTGGCCGGATCCACGCTGATCACGACACGGGATTGGGATTCGCTAAAAAGAAAGGCTTCGTTAGATAAATGATCGGTTGTCACATTCACCACCGCTCCGATCTCGCGGCCTCTGTTACTGATACAAGATTCGGCCAGCGCCACCGCCAATCCACCCTCGGCGCAATCATGCGCAGATTTTAAAAACCCTTTTTTGGCGAGCGCGATCAAAAGATCATTTAATTTTTTGGCTTCCTTTAGATCTAGACGCGGAGGCAACCCGGACTTTACATTAAACAATGTTTTCAAAAATTCGGAGCCGCCCAACTCTTCCTTGGTTTTTCCCAAAAGAATAATCACATCCCCTTCTTTTTTGAAAAACGAAGTCACGGGGTCGCGGCCTTCAATCAACCCTACCATGCCGATGGTCGGCGTAGGATCAATCGCGCCTTTAGGGTTTTGATTATAAAGAGACACGTTGCCACCTGAGACCGGCGTATCAAACATCAAGCACGCGTCGCGCATGCCTTCGATGGATTTTTTAAGTTGCCAGAAAATTTCCGGATTGTGTGGGTTGCCAAAGTTGAGACAATTGGTGACTGATAACGGTTCGGCGCCGGAGCAGGCCACATTGCGCGCGGCCTCGGCGACGGCGATTTTACCGCCTTCATAAGGATCGAGATAACAATAGGTGGAATTGCAATCCACGGAAATCGCCACGGATTTGTTCGTGCCTTTGATGCGAATCACTGACGCGTCGGAACCCGGAAGCACTGTCGTGTTGGTGCGCACCATGTGATCGTATTGTTCGTACACCCATTCTTTGGAAGCGATGGTCGGGCTGTCTAAAAGTTTAAGAAGCGCGGCATTTAAATCACCGGTTTTAGAAAACAAAGTTTTAGGATCAAAACTCTGAGCTTTTTTTAAATATTCCGGCTCTTTTTCTTCGCGCACATACACGGGCGCGTCATCCGCCAGGCGTTTGGCGGGAATTTCGGAAACCGTCACGCCATTTTCTTTGACGCGCATCATGCCGTCACCGGTGACTTTGCCGATTTCTTCGGCATGCAAATCCCATTTTTCAAAAATACGCTTGGCTTCGTGCTCGCGGCCTTTTTTGATGATGACAAGCATCCGCTCTTGAGACTCGGAGAGCATGATTTCATAAGGCACCATGCCGGTTTCGCGTTGAGGCACTTGTGCCACATCGATTTCTATGCCGGTATTGCCGCGCGAGGCGGTTTCGCAAGTGGAACAAGTCAAACCTGCCGCGCCCATGTCTTGAATGCCCACCACACAATCTGTTTTTAAAAGTTCCAAAACCGCTTCTAAAAGAAGCTTTTGAAGAAAGGGGTCACCGACTTGAACAGCAGGACGGTCTTTTTGAGATTCTTCGGTCAAATCTTTGGAAGCGAAACTCGCGCCACCCATGCCGTCGCGGCCGGTCGCAGCACCCAGATACAACACCGCGTTGCCGATGCCCTCAGCCTTGGCTTTCACAATCTCTTCTTTTTTGGCCAAGCCTAACGCGAACGCGTTGACTAGCGGATTACCTTCATAGGATTCGTCAAAATAAACTTCGCCGCCGATGGTCGGAATTCCCATGCAATTGCCATAATGCGCGATACCCGCGACAACACCGGTCAACAAATGCTTGGTATGCGCCGCGTCGGAACCGGGCGCTGAATCAATTTTCCCAAAACGAAGCGAATCCATACACGCAATCGGACGCGCGCCCATGGTAAAAATATCTCTCAAAATCCCGCCGACACCGGTTGCCGCACCCTGAAAAGGTTCGATCGCCGAAGGATGATTGTGCGACTCGATTTTAAACGCGATCACGTAGCCGTCGCCGATATCGACAACACCCGCGTTTTCCTCACCGGCCTTGACGAGAATGCGCTTTCCTTCTTTGGGAAGGAGCTTCAAAACATTTTTGGAATTTTTATAAGAGCAATGTTCGCTCCACATGACAGAGAAAATCCCAAGCTCCGTAAGATTGGGCTCACGGCCGAGGATTTTTTTGATTTCACCGTATTCGGACATCGTCACATTGTGTTTGGCGATGATGTCAGGCGTGATTTCAATCGTCTGTGTCGGCATTTAATTCATTTCCAATATCGATTTAAAAATCCCGATCCCATCCACGGAACCGAGCTCCCGTTCCGAAGCGCGCTCCGGATGCGGCATGAGACCAAAAACATTTCTTTTTTTATTGCAGATACCGGCGATGCTTTCCAAGGAACCGTTCGGATTGGCCGTATCCCCGGTGAGTCCCTTCTCGTCGCAATAACGCACCAAAATCTGATCATTTTTTTTCAAATCCGCCAGCGTCGCCTCATCGGCGTAATAATTGCCCTCGCCGTGCGCGATAGGTATTTTCAATACGGCGCTTTTATTGATTTTACGGGTAAACGGCGAGTCAGTATTTTCCACGCGAATATTGACATTGCGGCAGATAAATTTGAGTGAGCGATTTCTTAAAAGCGCGCCGGGTAGCAGCCCTGACTCCGTGAGAATTTGAAAGCCGTTGCAAATACCGATCACCAATTTGCCTTTTTCGGCGTGTTTTTGCACGCTCTCCATCACCGGGGAAAATCGCGCAATAGCGCCGGTTCTCAGGTAATCACCGTAACTAAAACCACCGGGCACGACAATGCAGTCGTACTTGGAAATTTCCCGCTCTTTGTGCCAGACAAAATCCGTCTCCTGCCCCAACACGTGTTTTAAAACGTGATAGCAGTCGTGATCGCAATTGGATCCTGGAAAAACGACAACGCCAAATTTCATTTTTAATTTAATTCGTATCTAAATTCTTCGATCACCGTGTTGGCTAATAATTTTTCGCACATCGACTTAATTTTTTGCTCGGCCTGGGTTTTTTCAATCGCGCCGAGATCCAGCTCGATGTATTTGCCCATGCGCACGTCTTTGACTTCATTAAATCCCATCGAAGAAAGCGCTTGTTGCACCGCTTTGCCTTGAGGATCAAGCACTGACTTTTTTAATGTGACGTAAACCTTGGCTTTCATTTTAAGACCCTCTTGAATATGGTGCCCACATGTTTCAAATGATAATCCAGATTGAAAATCCCGTCGATTTCCTTCGTCGTAAAACGCGAGGTGACCTCCGGCTCTTCCATTAAAAGTTCTTTTAGATTGGTGCGTTTGTCATTCCACACGCGCATCGCGTTTTTTTGCACGATTTTGTAAGCGGTTTCGCGCTGAAGCCCCTTGTCGATGAGCGCCAAAAGCACGCGCTGGGAAAAAATAAGCCCGCGTGTTTTCCAAATATTGTCCATCATGTTTTCGGGATAAACACGAAGGTCTTTGATCACGTGAATCATCTCGCGAAGCATGAAATGCGTGAGAATAAAAGAATCGGGAACAATGACACGCTCAACCGAAGAGTGCGTGATGTCACGCTCATGCCAGAGCGCGATATTTTCAAGACCCGCCATCGCGTTGCCGCGCAATACGCGCGCCAGACCCGCGACGCGTTCGCAGTTAACGGGATTGCGCTTGTGCGGCATGGCGCTTGAGCCGGTTTGTCCCTCTTCAAAGGGCTCTTCCACTTCTAAAGTTTCGGTTTTCTGCAGATGGCGAATCTCGGTCGCGAGTTTTTCGAGCGAACCGCCGACAATCGCCAACACCGCTAAAACCTGCGCGTGACGATCACGCTGTAAAATCTGAGTGGAAACCGGCGCCACGCCGAGTTTTAAAAGCGCGAGTGTCTCTTTTTCAACCTTGGGATCAATGTTGGCGTAAGTGCCGACCGCGCCGGAGATTTTTCCGACAGAAATCGCGTCTTTGGCGCGCTCGAGCCTGGCCGCATTGCGTCTAAATTCATCAAAAAACAGTAAAAACTTGAGTCCCATCGTGACCGGTTCCGCGTGCACACCGTGAGAACGACCCATCATGGGAGTGTTTTGATAACGAAGCGCTTTTTTCTTTAATAGTCCGATAAGCTCCGCATTGGCCGCGATTAAAAGATCCAGTCCCTGTCGCATTTGAAGACTGAGCGCGGTATCCAAGACATCGCTGGAGGTCAGGCCCTTATGAATAAAGCGCCCTTCCGGCCCCACCGCCTGCTGAACGCTCTTTAAAAAAGCAGTGACATCATGTTTTGTAACTAGTTCATATTTATGGACTTCGGATAATTTGAAGGAGGCTTTCTTGCGGATAACTTCAGCGGATTTTTTGGGTATGAGGCCGAGCTTGGCCATCGCCTGACAGGCGGCGACTTCCACGTCCAGCATGACCTGGAACCGATTTTGCTCAGTCCAAATCTTGCCCATTTCGGGTAGCGTGTAACGGCTAATCACTTAAAAACTCCGCTTAGAAAGAGGTTTTTTGAAGAAAGGGTATTATAACAAAACCTGTCTTTTAAGGGGAGTTATTTTAGAATTTTAAACCGAGGTGTCTGTAAAGCGTCTGAATGAGATTTGGGAGAGATCGGCGGCAATATTTTGAGGGATCGGCGCCGGCAAAACACTCACGATGAGCCGGTAGCCACCGCTGGCCAACGGCACTGAAATCGTCGTAATTAGATTTTTAAAAGCCTGAGGAATGTGATGCGGTGTTGAAAAAATACCCAAGAAAACCGGCATGGCGGCGGGAGAACCGCTCTCGGCTGATTGGACTTCGACATAACGAACATTGTTTTTTTCTTGAATACCCAGTTGGTTACGATATTTTTGAGAATACACAATGGTCAGCTTCACATTCATGTTTGGATCGCTGATAAATGTTCTGGCCGCCTGACTCACAGAATGAGTGAGCCCACCTTCTGCCAATTCGCCGTCTTCAACCGCCGCATATCCAAAACGTGCTTTGGGCACCAAAACTCCCAGGACTTTCAGCGCTTCGCTCACCCGGCTTTGGGCGGACTTAGGTCCATAAATCATGAACACCGCTTTGGGTCCGCTCACTAATTCGAGAATCTGATTCAACATCAAGGCCGAGAAATAAAGATCGGAAGCGACAATTTCGCCGGTAGAAGCATTAAAGAACGTATCGCAGTTAATCGCTTGCACCAACGTTTCGTTGGAAGAAGCCGTTCCAAAAATAGTTTCTGCGTTATGCACTATGGATTGACGCGCCTCAAGACTGTCTCTGTTATTTGCGGCGATCTGGGTCAAAGCCGGCATTTCATAAGATTCCGCGGGGGTTTGGCGCCGAGCCACTGTCGCCAACGCATAGGAAGCGGGACTTTCGACTGGATTTGTCGCCAAAGAACCGCTCACCTGTATGCTCACAGGAGTGGTTTTGGCGTCTTTGAAATTAACGATTAATTTCGAAACAGGCTCGACTCGTCTTGGATTTCTAAAGTCGGGAACACTCCCTATCTGGACTTCAGCCGCTTGAGCGCTTGAAAGTGAAAAAGAAAGCAAAGCTAAAACACGCTCTCTTGATAAAAACGGAAATACCGCTTTATTACTTGTTCTCAGGGAAGCTTGTTGCGCGCTCGCAATACCTCCAGCGACAGCTTCCAATTCCGCTCGCAAAGCCGGCGTTGGAGTCGTATCTTTCTGGAAAGAAAGCTTCGCGCCTCTCATTCTGTTTTCAAAAGACTCTCTGGGTAATCCCCTCTCCGCCAAACGCGCGGCGGCGGTTGTTGTTGGAGGAACCGGAGAAACTACTAATCCAGCTAATTGCTCCCGGAAAGCGTGACTTTGAAGAACTTTTATCCACACAGTGGTGGCTTTCATATCATCATGTAGCCCTAAATAACGAGCGACCGCTGATTGAAGATCTTCGACTAATTTTTGGGCGCCGTTCGTCCTGTCTTTTCCATCAATTCCAAATTTGTTCACCATACTCCAAGCCAGCGAACGAGTACCGACTGTTTTAGAAACAATGGAGACGGTTTTATCTGCCAGGGGCAGCCACAGCATAAAATCAGGATGCCGATTAATGATCTGAATCATCTGGGATTGCGTCGTGTCAAATTGTCCGGCTAGGGAGCGAATCATCCCTATAGGAATCAGACGGCCTTCCAATCCTTTCTGATCAGTGGAGGAAACATTCGCTTCATTATAACCGGCAAAAACTTTCGCTAATCTTGTTACAAAATCTCTTTTTTTAGTCAGAGTAAGGTGATTCATACCCTCCGCATCATTCTCATTCAAAAATCTTTCTATATCGGCGGTAATCACGCCAGTGGTTGTCAGAAGGGCTAAAGAATCTTTACGCATCTTAACCAAGGACTCGGCGACTCTCTGAAGCCTTTCGAATTGAATCCGTCCTTGGCCTACCTCTGAAACTAGGCGCTGATTTTCATTTAAAATAGAATTCAAAATATCCAGCAGTTTTTCTTCATCCGGTGAAAGATGTTGCGAGTGCAGCCCATAACCCGCCGAAAGTCGCGCCGCGGTGGGAGCTGATCGATGCTCAGCGATAACAATATTCCCTGCCTTAGAATCACCTTCCCAAGACATTTCGTAATATCTGTCATAGTTAAGAGCTGCGATGGCCTTGTTAACAGCCTCTTTAGCCGGCCCATGAAACACTCCTTGATCCGTTGCCCTTCTAATGCTCTTTATTTCGCCTCGGCGAAGAAGCTCACCTAACTCAGTTTCAATAATTCCTCTATTTCCTTCGACAATCAAAGCCATGGCGACAGCGGGTTTCGACCCTCCCGACAATCGCGCGGCAGCTGCTTGAGGCAGAGTAATATTTAAATGATCCCCATCACCTGTGATTTCAATGTCCCTTACTTCTACGCCTCCATTAGCAACTTGTAATTGCTCGTATAAATTTGGCGGCAACACAATCTTATTGCCAGCGCCCACGGTTACTTTCTCGATATGTGTTGCGATCCATCGAATGGTGGATTCTGTAGCCCCCCCAAGAAACAAAGAATTTGGACCTATGATCTGAGTGACCTTGGAAACAAAAACAAGCGGGAAATAAACTTTAATGCTAGCATCCTCCGGCCGAGAAAAAATAATCAACTCAGCGCCCGGATGAATAGAGAATATATTATCGGGGGACAAAGAAAACCGGTGTTTGTCGGAGCTGATATGAACTACAACGGATCCTTCGAGATTTCCGCCGGTTTCTGGCTGCACGCCAAGAAAAGGCGCTGATGACACCGATGCATGCGCCGGCAGTCCTTGCTTTCGCAAAGCAAGTATTTTATTAAAAAGTTCTTCGGAAACGGCAACTTTTCTATTTTGAAGTAATTCATAGTAAGCCTTGCTAATGCCCAACACCTTGAGGCATTCTGCTCGATATTTCAAGTCCCCCAACATGAAAATATTCAGCTCTTGAAGCCTGTACTGACCCTGCGAAGACATTGCTTCCCCTTGCGAAGCAAGCACCTGCAAAATCTCATCTCTAAGTTCCTCTAATTTTCTTACACTGTGCATTTCCGGGTGAAGTAACATATGGGACAATAATGCCCTAGAAACATGCTGATAAACTTTGCGATACATCAAAATTTCAGAAAAATTCGGCAAGCTTAAGCCGGTACGATCAAGATATGCGTGAATATCTCTTGCCAGTTGCCGCCTGGCTTCGAGGTCTCCCGGCTTTCCTTGGGAAAGCCTCGCGCCCTTAGCGATTTCTTCGACTGCCGGGAAGAATAAGATTAATTTTGATTCGCCGTCAGTTGTTTCGTAAGAAATTTTAACGGAATGCTGTTCCAAAATAAATCCAGCCAGATCCAGTTTGAAAAAATCATTGGCGACACGCTCACTAGCATCTTTACCAACTCCTTCTATCGGAAGCGCCAGAGCTTTAGCGATACTTTCAAGATCCTGAATCGTGTCGGCTGAGAAAATTACAGAAACACCCGATTGTTGATACCGCTCCGGATCGGAAACAACGGATATTTCCAATTTTTTTTGTTCGGGATCTTTTGCTAAAAATTTTGTGATCGCCGAAATAACAGATGAGATATCGTCTTCTCTTATGGGAATAAGGGGTAGACTATCATCCGCTTTATGGATGGAAATTTTTGGATTGGCCAGGGGCACTACTGCCTCTTTAACCACTAGATTTAAATTTTTAGGATTTTTCTTCAAATTAATCTTATTCACCGCTGAAAAAAGCTGGACATATTCCTTGATGACACGGGTAGAGTCTTTAATTTTTTGAATGGCTTCTCTTTTTATTTCCGGCTTCATTCCTGGCCAATCAAGAAATGCTAAGTTTCCGTCTAGGATTGTTAATTGATTATTAAAAACATGCGCCAGCATCGCGGCAATAAAACGCGCTATTTCTAATTTTTTCATTTGGACTCTGTGCTCGGCCAGTTTTTTTTCGGCATTTCTTAAATCCGTCACGTCCATAAAAGTGACTTGGATTTCCCCCTCTCCCACACGCTCTTTGGTCACCTGCACAAAACGCACGCTTCCACCAGGCAAAATATTTTGCTCTACCTGGATTAATTTTTCACCGGTGCGTAAAACCCGAAGGTCATCTTCCACATACTTTTCGGCCATCTCCGTTGGGAAAAAATCAGTATCTTGTCTCCCAATGATTTGTTCAGGAGTTTTTCCCAAGCGCTCGGCAAAAATCGAATTGACCCATATAAATTTCGTGGAAAGCCCATCAGGAGTTAATTGTTTTCTGCATTTAGGAGACCCACGATCCGCAATAGATCTTAAGCGGTTCGCTTCTGTTTCGAGGATAACTTCGTTTTGACGGTGGATTTCGATCTGAGCCTGGAAAAGCCCGATTTGCGTTTGGAATTGTTTTAATACTTGTTCTTCCTCCTCATTTTTTCCAAAAACGCGGTCAATGAGCCCTCGAAGAAAATTTCCCGCTGTTTTTTTGAAGCTGGCAAACGATAGGCGAGCACCGGAATAATCCTGGATGAACTTCATTAAAATCAGATGGAATACGACAACTCCCTTCCATTGATCTTCGTTGATGGCGTCTGACCATTTACGCTGGGGAGAGGCCTCTAAATACACAATGAAGGGTGACATTCTATTGTTATAAATATCTAAAAAGTTACCGGGTTCTTTTATCAGCATCACTTCCGGATGATTTTCGTATTCTGGTTTGTAGTATTTTCCACCTTGGTAGACTTTTAGAATTTCATTGAAAAGGCTGATGGCCTTCTCTTGGCTTGTTGCTTGTTCCAAATCCACTTTAATGGCGATCATCTTCTGACTAAGATCCTTATTGGGCGACTCCTCCTCTGCCCTTTTTTTAATAAACTCTAAAATCTCACGATACGAAGCCTCTTGCTGGTCAGCAAACGAGGGATCCGCCAGATGAAAGGGAGCGGCCAGCCGCGCGCCGCCGGGAGAGGCAGAAAATTTGGATTCGTTGAAAATTTCAAGAGCATTGGTGACTATCGAACCTTTTTTTGCTTCTGTAAATTTTGAAAATTCAGGTTTTTTCAGGAGAGCCTCGACCGCTTCTTGAGTTTTTTCGATATTGCTTGTATTGGTGCTGCTAGGATCCAGTCGCTCGCAAGTCTGTCCAAACTTGAGTAAAAACTCTTTCAGTTTTTTCTCACCCAAAGAAACACCGTAGGTTTCATCAAATAATAATTTTAATTTTGTCCAAGCTGGATAATCATTTGGGTTGACCGCGGCAGCGGCAGACATATTGGCCAGAGAACTGGAGCTGTAAGCATTGGACGCCTTGGAAGTGGGTGTATGAGAAAAGATCCAGCCACCGGCAAACAACAGAGCGAACGCGAGAGAATGCAAAGGATAGCTCAATACTTTTCTCCATAAAGCACCCGGTAAGCGCTGAACCTGATACCCGACCGCACCTAAAAAGTTTCGCATCTTGTTCCATGGCCCCGCAAACTCAGCTTCGGCTTGACGAAGATTCGCCGTGGTTAACTTCTGTTCGGGATGAGATTTCTCATCTTTTTTGGGTGCGGCTGTTTTGGGTCTCTTTTTTGCTTCCTTCAAAAATTTTCTTAACGGCGCTCCCTCGAGATAAAAAATCGTTCCGTCTTGAACAAAAAATTTTCCTTTAAATTTCTCAGGTTCTTTGTAGGAATTTAATATTTTTACAATGGGAGTAATTTTTATCAAAAATGTCGCGGCAAATGCAAGTTTTTGACTCGCCGGACTAGAATCATCCACCATCTCCGTTTTAGAGGCATAAAATCGGTCATAGGTCTCAAAAAGATCTCTCAAAGGCTGGTCAAGATTCTGGAGCGGATCTGTTTTCCATAAGACGGATAGCGCTTCTCCAGTTTCCGGATTGTCGGCTGGTTTAACCGCGAAGGTATAACCTCTCACTCTATCCTCGAGACGTTTATTTGAATCTGTGCTCAGTATTCTGTAAAAAGATGGGATTGTCGAGGCGCCTTTGATTGGATCTATGGTGCGAAAAATAAACGTGTGTAAACTAACCCAATGCATATTCAATAAATCCCAATTAAGCTGATCAGATGTTGGAGCAACACCGTTCGCCCCATCCCGACGTTTCTTTATTTGATCTTGAGCTAACTGGTTGAAATCATTGCATTTTTTTTCTACAGACCCCATCACCTCTCTGAGTTTTTCGGCAATCACTTGAAACGGATCGATTTCTATAAATTCTTGATCCGGTCGAAGCACATCCTTGCCTGTGGATAGCCGCGCGGCGGGCGCAGCAACGGCTTTCTCTTGCAACAAAGCAGCGATTTCTCTTAAGATTTCTTGTTCGCCGAGTTTGTTGAATGAAACAATTTTTCTAGGATCATGGTCGCCATCCGGAGAAACACTGACATTAAAATTCTGCTGATCAGGATTGACGCCACTGACAACAATTTTAAGAGTTGTTTTAGGTAGAGGAATTTCAACGCGATATAAAAATTGATGATGTTGTTTGCGCTCACCTTCTTTGTGAGATACTTGAATTTGTCTGACTTCAGTCGCTTGGTTAAGCAACCATCTCAGCCCCTCGGCTGTCTTGGGAAGATCCGCCAATCGCGCGGCGCGAATATTTCTAGGCTTTTGGCCGAGTAAAGATGCTCTTAAGAATGAGATTGGTGGAGCACCCACACTTCCCGAATGAACCGTTCTTAAAAAACTAGAAAACGCTCCGTTTAAATCACTACCCGCCTCCAAGCGAAAGGTGTCGGGGAGATAATCATTGCTATCAATGTCAGACTCTCCATGATAATTATCCCCAAGCATCACGATCAACGCGTGTTTTGCAGATCCTCTTTGTTTTTCAGCCACGCGAATATTGGCTACCAACCTTCTTCCGGACATCCCTTTGGCTACTAACTTTTTTCCAGGCTTCCCTGATGGAGGCGATGTAGGAGACTTGGAATTTAAATCAGCCACCACTAAATCATACGGAATACCCAAATGGAAAGCTGTGTAAAAAGAAAACCACGCACCCTCTGCGCTGGAAGCCCATTCAATCGTTGCGTCCGGCAAATAGACGCTTAATAAGTTTCGAATAGCCTTACTGACTTCGAGATCTGTTTGATGACAGATGAGTATGCGTTGGATCTGTCTTTTTTTGTTTGCGGGATTTTGAGCCCAATCCTTTAACTGTTCTTCGAAGGATTTTTCCAAACTAGTAGCGGAAGCAGACAACCGCGCGGCCATATTCGGCGGAATACCCGCTCCCACCAATTGAGAGACTCGTAGTAAAGCTCCGCTCTCGAGGATAATTCCTCCCGGATCTCTCTTAGTGGGAATCAGTAACAACTCCACATCCGTGACATCCCTAGAAAGAATATGATTGGCCTGTTGAGCCAGCTGTAGCAGCTCTCTTACAAATGCTTGATTTTGCTTAAACTTTGTTTCTTTCACCAATTTTGCACAAAGTTTAAGGATGTGTTCAGAGGTGTGTTTAACTTTCTCAGGAAAATCTTGCTCAGCTCTTTTATTCATTAGCTCCAAGAAAGCTCGAATCACTTTCAAAAATAAATTGGGGATTTCTTGCTGTGAAAATAAGACCGTGTGAAAATCCAATTCGGCGAATAATTCACGCTCAGCTCTTCTTAGCCGTTCTTCTTGGGCATTCAAAGAGCCTTCATTCAACTGACCTAATATTTTATGAATCATTCTCTCAAGCTCAAGAAACCTCTCCTCCGACTCTCGCCGAAAAGAGGGTCGGGCATGGCGCCTTGCGCTGCGCTGTGACAATCGCGCCGCGGCTAGTATTTCATTGCGAATGGGGACTGCTGTTTCTGCCCGCTCGATAGCAGAAACCAAACTCAATGTTTTCGCTGAAATTGGCTGTGAGTTCATTTTTTTCTTTGAATCAAGTTGTCCTAAAAGCAGCTTTTCGTAACGAGCTTGATTGGTTTCAGTCGCAACATTGGGAGTCACTGCCACGTAAGAAACGCCCTGTTTCTTGAGAAGCTCTTTAAGATGCGGCGTGTGATAACCGCCGGCTAGAAGCGCCGCGATTTTAAGATCGTTTTTTTGCATGTACTTTAAAGATTTTTCGACAAAGATCTCATCGCGTGCTTCGGTGGTTTTATAAAAAAGCTCTACCTCGCCTTTGTTGTCATCAACCAGCGGCAGATAACGCACAATGTCCGCGGCATTGCCTAAGTCATAAAGTTTTCGATTGAGAAAGGCGAGATAAACGATGGTTTCAAAACGGGTGTCTTTTTGGTGGGCGGCATAACGCTCAAAATTTTCTTTGGAGATTTGAAGCGAAAAAAGGTTTCGGAGAGTTTTGAGATAATCAGCGATTTCGTAAAGATAGCAGTCTTCTTCATTTTGAAGCGAGCTTTGATAGACCCGCTCTTCGATCTCTTTACTTTCTTTGAGCAAGTCTTCCATGTTGACGGTCGAGTACAAGGCTAGATAATCCGCGTATTTTAAAAGATTGGGAAACGCGGCCAGATCCACGTGAGCGGCCTTGGCCTTTTCAAACAGTGCCTCGTACAGACCCAGCGCGCACGGATCTTGGGATTTAAGTTTTTTAACGTCATCCTGAGAGAAGCGAAGGATCTCGTCTATAGATTCTTCGCTACGCTCAGAATGACGAATTTTCTCTATAAGTGCTACTTGCTCTTGATTGGCCTTATTAAAATCAATTGTCTCTTCTTTTGATTTTAGATCTTTGAGTGACAGGAAATTGGGATAACCCAATAAATTAAGATGGATACGCCCGGCGGCTTCCGTCAAAAGCGTGTAATAACCAGTATAGTCTTCTTCCTTTTTTTCAAATTTTTCCAAGAAATCGTCGAAAGCCAAAAGATCTTTGGAGTAAAACTGTCGTTTCAGGCTTCCAACACGTTTTTGAATCTCGTCCAGGTAAGCGAGAACCGCTTCTCTTTTGTCCACAATCGCTGCGTAAGTTTTAAGATTTTCGCGGTAAAGCGCGGCCTCTTCGACACCCTGAAGTTCCATCGAATAATCGGAGGATAGATTTAAAAATTCGGCGCCGTTCAGCTCACCCTTCAACATGTATTTTTTGGCGACTCTTTCGCGCACCGTTCGCGGCGCCAATGGTCTTAAAAAACTCAAAGAATCATCCTTGGTGCCTCCTTCCACAAACACTGTTTTTAACTGGTAGCGGGTGATTAGCTCTTCCAGCGTTTTTGAAAGATTTTCTTGAGCGCTAAAATTGGTATGTGCGTCTTGAAGTTGGATAATTAGGCGATTGGTATTGCCTTGATGCCAGCTTTGGATTTTTGCGACGGATTCAGGAAGTTTTAAAAGCGAAGGATTTTGGATAATTGTCGGCGACAAAAGGGTGTCCAAGGACGGCGCGGCGTACGCCAAGTCATTGACCAAAAATGCGATCGAAATAACTGTCGCTGTTATTCTTAAAACTGTCTTAAATCTACTTCTCATTTGACGGTTTTTCCATTTGTTCCAATATTATTTAATTAAACTTTTTTTAAAGTGGGGTGTAGTATTCCTAGAAGTTTACCTTGCTAGAGGGGAATTTACAAGAATTTGACGGGTATTTCTCGAGGAAAGATCTAATTAATTTTAACTAAAAATAACAAATTCTATTCAAAAATTTTTGCTTAAACAGGCTCCTGTTGGGTGACACAATGGATGGAGCCCAAACCATACACCAGGGGGGTGCATTCGATGCCAACAATCTTCCTTCCCGGGAAGACTTTTTTGAGAATGGCGAGGGCTTTTTGGTCATTTTTATGGCTATAAACCGGGACTAACACGGTTTGATTGGCGATATAAAAATTGGCGTAGCTGGCGGGGAGACGTTTGTGCTTGGTGTCCGAACGTCCGGGGCCAACGACGCCGGGCATCGGAAGCTCAATGATTTGAAATTTTTTGCCGTCTTGATCGGTGGCTGATTTTAAAATATGCAGATTCTCTTCTAAGTAGGCGTGATTTTTGTCGACACGATTGGGTTCCACAGCCGTCACAATGGTGCGTGGTGCCACAAAACGCGTAATATCATCCACATGCCCGTCCGTATCATCCGCCTCAATCCCCTCTTTCAGCCAAATGACTTTCTTGGCACCCAGATAATCGTTCAAATATTTTTCGATTTGTTTTCTGGAAAGGTGTTTGTTGCGGTTGGGATTAAGCAGGCATTGTTCGGTAGTAAGGCAGGTGCCACGTCCGTTCATATCGATGGAGCCGCCTTCTAAAATAATACCTGCGTTAAATCGCTGGATCGGTTTGAGTGTTTCCAGTTTATCGACAATACCGGTGTCACGCGCCAAATCGCTGTATTTTCCGCCCCAGGCATTGAATATCCATTTGGTGAATGCCTTGTCACGGCCACGTTTGACGAATAGTGGGCCATAATCGCGTATCCACGTGTCCACCGCGTTCACCTGATGAAAAATGAGATGGGAGGTGTTGGATTTTTTGACGGCCAGGATTTTTAGAACGCGCGTGGCTGTTTCTTTGTCTTTTACGAGAAGATTGACTCTTTCATTCGCCAAAAGCGCGTCCATCATCTGAATATAGATAGACTCCACTTGAGCGAGTTTGTTCCCCGGCCAGCTGATTTTATTTTTTGGCCAGGTCAGCCAGGTGGCGGAATGTTTTTCCCACTCCGCGGGCATCCGGTAACCGAGTTTGTAAGGCAAATTCATTTGGTTTTTTTAGAAATAGTCCTGGAGGTGATATCGCTGTAGGCATCGATGCGGCGATCTCTTAAGAAAGGCCATTCGCGGCGAGTTTTTTCGACTTTGTCCAAATCACAGTCCACGATCACAATCTCTTCTTTATCACCAGCGCGATAAACCACTTGTCCAAACGGATCCGCGACGAAGGAACCGCCCCAAAATTTAAAATCCCCTTCTTTGCCCACACGATTGGTTGACGCTACGTACACGCCGTTGGCGATCGCGTGAGAGCGCTGAATCGTTTCCCAAGAATTGTGATAGGACTTCATCTCTTCTTTTTCTGATTCTTTCCAGCCGATTGCCGTGGGATAAAATAAAATTTCAGCGCCTTGAAGCGCGGTAAGACGCGCCGCTTCGGGGAACCACTGATCCCAACAAATCAAAACACCGATTTTGGCATAACGCGTTTCAAAAGTCTGGAAACCCAAATCGCCGGGCACAAAATAAAATTTTTCATAAAAACCGGGGTCATCCGGAATATGCATTTTTCGGTATTTGCCGAGAATTTTTCCATCGGCGTCGATCACCGCGGCGGTGTTGTGATAAATGCCGCTAGCACGTTTCTCAAAGAGCGAAGCAATAATAACGACTTTCGCCGCTTTGGCGACTTTGCAAAGAGCTTCCGTGCTAGGACCGGGGATGGTCTCGGCCAAATCAAAATTTTTAGAACTTTCCACTTGGCAGAAATAAGGCGTGCGGAAAAGTTCCTGTAAGGAAATGATTTTGGCGCCTTCCGCGGCGGCCAGCTTGATCTGCGCGGCGGCTTTGGCGAGATTTTTAGCGGGATCTGAGCCGCAAGTCATTTGAACCAAACCCACTTTGACGGAATTATTTTTCTTGGCCATTTTATTTTTTAACGGGAGGTTTTGAGAAATTTAAAACAACGGCTTTCGCTTTTTCCTCTTCCGCTCTCTCCTTCATTCCTTTTTTCATGTAAAAAATTGAGAGATTCGTGTGCGCCATCGGATACTCGGGGCGAAGATCCACAAGCTTATTTGTCCAGGCGATCGCCTCTTCCAACTGTCCTTGGCGATAATAAATCATCCCCAGCGACTCATACGCATCCGCAAAATCCGGCGCTTTTTCGATCAAATTTTTTAAAGCTTGGATTGCCTCTTCCGGCTTTCCACTTCCAAACAGATCGATAGCTTTCTCATAGCTGCCTTGCACCGTGTCGGACATAGATCAAATTTTAACACACCTCTAATCAATACACAAAAATGAGGAGGGGTTATCAATAAAAGAGTTTACCCAGACAGTTCAGAGAAAACAGTTTCAGAGAATAGTTGGCCCTGTGAGGTGAGTTTAATGCGGGAGACCCTTATTTCCAGCAGTCCCTTTTCTTCCAAGAGATAAATTTCAGATTTATGCTTTTGTATCCATTTTTTAAAATTCTTCACAGGAACTCCTTCTGTAAGTCGGAGTGCCAATAAGAATGATTCTGTTTCTTTTTTCTCGAAGGTTAAAGTTTCCTCCTCAAAGGCGCTCCAATCCTCTTTGGCGGATTTTTTTAGATATTCCTCCACACTACTTGAATGCCGAAATCGCCGCCCCTCCAGATACGAAAAAGCCCCCGGCCCCAAACCCAGGTATTCCTGATTCGCCCAGTAGAGTAAATTATGACGCGACCTGAATCCAGGCTTGGCGTAATTTAATAATTCATAATGTTCAAAACCGTTCTTCTTTAAAGTACCGCGCGCCAAGGTCAGCATCTCCAGTTGCGCCTCTTCCGGCGGCAATTTTAATTTGCCTTGTCTATTCAGGCGTCCAAACACCGTTTTCTCTTCTACCGTCAATTCGTAGAGAGAAACATGCTGCGGCTTAAGACTCAACAGTACTTTGAGTGAACGCTCGACTTCCGAAAGCGTCTCCAGCGGCAACGAGAGAATAAGATCGAGATTGATATTCTTAAATCCGGCACTTTTTAAAATGCGAAAGGAGTCTAATGTCGCCTTCGCATCATGCGCGCGATTGATTCGCTTCAGCGTCGCGTCATTAAAAGACTGTGCGCCGAGACTGATGCGATTGGCGCCAAGCTCGCGATACAAACGTGCTTTGGCGGGGGTTACATCTCCAGGGTTCACCTCGAGAGTAATCTCGGCATTTTTTTTAAATTTAAAAAAGTGCCTTAGTATTTCAAAAACGCGTGTGATTTCATTTTCATTTAAAACCGAAGGAGTTCCCCCGCCCAGATAAAGTGTTTCAAAAATTCTATTTTTTAATCCAGGCGCGTGATGCTTGGCCTCTTTTTCAAAGGCTTCCAAAAAACTTCGTTTAGAATCTGTCGTCTTTGAAGTTGAGATGACAAAATCGCAGTAATGGCATTTTTTTGCGCAAAATGGGAGATGGATATACATTCCGGTCATGGGCACATTATAACATCTCTCGAGGGACTCCCTAGGGAGCCCCTCAGTGAAAATTCTTTGCATTTAGAGGGAAGTATGATAGAAATATGGGGGTAAATTAAACCTATTCAACTAGGGAGACAATAAAAGTGGCAAAAAAAGCAAACGCAGCATTCATGAAACCGTTACAGCCCAGCGAACAGTTGGCTAAAGTGGTTGGATCCAAGCCCCTTCCTCGCACCGAAGTGGTGAAAAAGCTTTGGCAGTACATCAAGAAGAATGATCTTCAAGATAAGAAGAACCGCCGTAACATCAACGCGGACGCGAACCTGAAGCCTATTTTCGGCAAGGGTACCGTTTCCATGTTTGAGATGACGAAGCTGGTTTCCAAGCATCTGTCATAAGAATTAAAACAAGTAAAGCAGGTCGGGAGATCCCCGACCTGCTTTTTTTGTGTCTTGAAATTTTTTTAGGCTTTAGAAATGGACTTGCGGCCGGCGTAACCGGCTTCGGCCTCGTGATAAAATTCCACGGTTTCTTCGTCACTTCTCCAGCATAAAAAGACCTCGCGGCCGGCGATCACCGAAGGAAAGTCCACGAGTCCCATCGTAAAATTCCAATCTTTGTAAGAACACCCGAGCGCTTCGATTTCCTCAAAGAGCCCATCCAGCTCATCCATGAGATCCCCGAGCCTGGCTTCGATTTCCGGATTTTCCGTCTCCACGGTCAAACCACGGATTTCTTTTCCCACTCTCAAAATATCATCGACGATTTTTTTGACCAGCGGAAGGGTTTGATTGGCTTCTTCGGGGGTAAAATACTTTACTTCATTCATCCCAAGAGCTCCTGAAGCTCCTCGATTTTTTTGATGATTTTATTCGGAGCGTTTACCAGAATCATCTCGTCTTTGGCAGCTTGTAGCTGGGTAGCCAAACGCTTGTAGAGCTTCTCTTTATTTTCTTCCTTGTTCTCTTCGGTAGGTTTGGGTTTGTTGACCTTGAGAATGTAGCGGATTTTCTTTTTAACTTCCGAGTCTTCTTTGCCGTCTTCCAGCACCTGATCGCGCAATTCCTGGTATTCCCTGTCCGGCACATGCTCATTGGCTTTGGCCAGGCGCAGGGCGTTGACAGCGTCTACCGAGGGGATTTGGCTGGGTTGGCGTTCCTGCATCGCCTGATTTTTAATGTAAGCAGGTTCTTCTTTTTCTAAAAAAGAATAAGATTTGAGGAGTTTTACGGCGGTCGGTTGTTGAATGCCAATTTCTCTCGAGCAATAGGCCTCAAAAGTCAAAAAACCCCAGTCTTTGTAAAGTTTGTCGCGATACACCGTAAAAAGATATTGGCCGAGCGCGATCCAGGAACTCTTAAAATTTTTAGCCGAATCAAGCACCTTGTAACGAAGAGAATCGGGGCTGATTTGATTCATCCGGTCTTCGATATTTTGAATGGATTTGGGTTTCATGACTTGACCTCCACCGCCAAACGAGCCACCTTTGGAGCCAACGCGCGCGGAGCAAATCGCACTGAAAACTGGCCTAACCAATTTTGAAAACCGGCGATCACCAGCGGCTTTTTCTTTTTAAGCCCCTCGATCCCGACTTTTGCGACTTGATCGGCCGTCATGACCATTCTTTTTAACCGGCGTGACATTAAAATATTCTTTCCAAAAAAAGGCGTGTCTGTGGGGCCTGGGCACAAGCAAGTCACCGAAACACCGGCAGGTTTAAGTTCTTCGTGAATCGCTTCGGAAAAAAGAAGCACATACGCTTTGCCGGCCGCGTAAACAGCTTCGGTGGGAATCGGCTGAAACGCCGCAGTCGACGCGACATTCAGTACCCATCCTGATTTTTTTTCAATCATGGAAGGCGTAAAAAGATAGGTGAGTTCCGTGAGCGCCCGGACATTCAAATCAATCATGCCTAGGGATTTTTGAATCGGCGCTTCGTGAAAAAGCCCCGCCACCCCAAAACCGGCATTATTGACCAAAATATCCACCGTGGTATTTTTTGATTTTAATTCCTGGAAGAGTTCTTTGGGAGCGCCGGGAGCACTGAGATCTTTTGAAACAATGGACGTAACACGTCCAAATTGTTTCTCCAGGGCGCTGGCGGCTTCGTTTAATTTTCCCAAGTCACGCCCCACCAAAATCAAGTGGGCGCCCTCCGCCATCAAACCCTTGGCTAACTCAAACCCAATCCCGCTGGAAGCGCCGGTGATCAGCGCGGTTTTGTTCTGAAAAAATCCTGACATACTTTAAATCCTTAGATTACCTGTAACGCCGATGCTGACCACTGCCGCCGCCCTGTCCAGGACGTCCGCCTCGGCTTCCGCCACCGGGTCGATGGGACGGTTTGTGATGGCCTCCCGCGGAGCGGAAAGAGCCTTGGCGATATTGAAAATCAGGCAGTGTGACACGCGGAAGACGTAAATTAATCACGCGCTCAATTTCACGCACCATTTCTTCTTCATCCGGCGCGACCAAGGTAAACGCGTCACCGGTGGCTTGAGCGCGGGCGGTTCTACCGATACGGTGAATATAATCTTCGG
>JAHFFN010000064.1 GCA_023247915.1 Candidatus Omnitrophota bacterium | reverse complement strand
AATTGCCGGGGCGGCGATTGCGGATGAGGCGTCGGCGCGCGGTCTTCGTGTCGTTCTGTTTGAGAAAAATACTTTTGGCTCGGGCACTAGCTCTAAAAGTTCTAAGTTGATTCATGGCGGGATCCGCTACCTGGAAACCGCTTGGCAGGCCTTCAAACGCTTTGATTTCTTGGAAGGCTTTAAAAATTTCCGTTTCGTGTTTGTGTCCCTTCAACAAAGCCGCCTGCTTCAAAAAACCTGGCCAAATCTAGTCAAACCAATCGCCCTTTTCATCCCCATTTTAAAAAAAGGAAATCGCAGCCGCTGGACTGTCTACGCGGGATGCTGGATTTATTTTGTGCTCGCCTCTTTTTCCGGCAAAGCATTGCCCCCCAAGTTTTTTTGGACAAAAAAATCGGCTTTGGAGGTCATGCCGGATCTGGATGAAAATAATCTCATCGGCGGCGTCCTGATCTGGGATCATTGGACAGACGATCAAAAACTCGTAGAAGCAACCATAGCGCGAGCCGCCTTTAACGGAGCCGAAACATTCGAGCACGCGGAAGTTTTAAATTATTTCTACGACAACCCCAACAAACACTATGAAATTAAAATAAAAATGCCCGGCGAGGAGTTGAAATTTCTTTCTAAAAAACTCGTCAATGCTTCAGGGCCTTGGGTCGACCTGGTTCGTGCTCAAAACGGTCCGGCAAAAGAACATTTTTTATCAACGGTCGCGGGCGCTCATCTGACTCTAAAAAAATTCCTCCCCCATTCCGTTATTTTAGAAGCCTTGGATCATCGCATCTTTTTTGTGATCAATATCGGGGACAAAGCGCGGGTGGGAACAACCGAGCGCTTCCATGAAAATCCTGACAATGTGGAGCCGACGGAAGACGAAATCACTTATCTTTTAAAAAATCTCAGGCGTTATTTCCCAAAGATGACATTTGATCCTAAAGACATTCTTTCCAAAGACGCCGGTGTGCGGCCTTTGGTCAAACCAAAATTCGAAAAAAGCCACCATGAAATCTCGCGGGAACACGAGATACGCCAAGACGCTCTAGGGGTTTTTCATGTGCTCGGCGTCAAACTCACCGATCATCGCCGCGCCGCCAAAGAAGCGGTCGACTTGATTCTTAACCGATAAAATTTTCTTCCGCAGAGACACGCCCTAAAAGCAAGGCGGAGTTTTTGGATCCAAAGGCGATGGTATTACAAAGAACACGATTTACTTTCCGCGACACCCCACGATTGGGCGTATAATCCAAATCACATTCCGGATCCAGATTTTCATAATTAATCGTAGGCGGAATAAATTGTTCATTTAATGAAAATAGCGCCGCCATCACTCCGGCCGCGCCGCACGCGCCTTGCGGATGACCAATCATGGATTTTAAAGCCGTCGCTGAAACAGCTCCGGCTGTTTTCCCAAACGCGATTTTGAGCGCGCGCGTTTCCACCGCGTCATTCATTTTTGTCGCGGTTCCATGAAGTTGCACCGATTCTACGTCTTTGGCGACAAGTCCCGCCCGCTCGAGTGTCAACGACATCGCGCGCGCGGGTTCTATTCCGTCTTGTTTGGCGGCCACCCGGTGATAGGCATCGCACGTGGAAGCATAGCCTAGAATTTCCGCGTAAATTTTAGCGCCGCGCGCTTTGGCCGCTTGATAAGACTCCATCACAAACATCCACGCGCCTTCCCCTAAAATAAATCCGTCCCGCTCGCGGTCAAACGGCCTGGACGCTTTTTCAGGCGCTTCATTGTATCGCGTCGCCAAAACACCCATGCGGCAAAAGCCAGCCATGAGTCCTGGAGTGATGCAAGATTCCGCGCCTCCGGTAATTAAAATTTTTTCCTGACCCGTCCGAATCATCTGATACGCGTAACCCATGGCATCCGTCGAAGAAGTGCAACCGGTGGACAACACATGACTGATCCCTTTGAGTCCCAGCGCGATCGAGACTTCACTGGAAAGCATGCCGACAAATGACGAGGAAACGCAGTAGGGCGTGACCTTTCTAGATTTGCTGACAAAAAATTCTTCGTATTGTTTTTCGGCAAATTCAATCCCGCCGCCGCCAGTGCCAATCACAATACCCATGCCACGCCGTGTATTCTCATCGGGATTTTCCCAAGGCAATCCGGAATCTTCGAGCGCCTCACGACAAGCGCCCAGCGCCATCGGCACCACACGCGGCACGCGCTTGATTTCGACGGAAGGCAAATAATCTAGAGGATTGAATTCGGGGATTTCAGCTGCGACCTGGCACTCCAACGCCGCATCTTGAAATAAAGTTAATTTTCTTAACGCAGATTTTCCCGCACGAATACCTTCAAAAAAGTTTTTTGATTTTTTTCCGAAAGGAGTGACGGCGCCGACACCGGTAATGACGACTCGTTCCATACTATGGGTGGACTTTTTTTAAAGTCGCTTTTCTGGGATTAAAATAACCGTTCAAAAGACGCGGAAATTCCTCATGAATTTCATCAAGAATCTGACGCATCCCCAACATCTTATACTCTTGAGCGTCCCACTTTAAATCCCTGAAATAATGCAGAGGGTCATAATTCAAATTACGCCACTGAATCATGTCGACATGATATTCCCGGATGAATTTTTTCAACGCTTTAAATTCTTCCTCCGAATCCGTAAAACCCGGCATCGACAAATAATTAAGCGACACGAAAGCGCCATGTTTTTTGGCAACCCGGACAGACTCGGCGACTTCCGCAAAAGAATAACCTTTGGGCTGATAGTAACGGGAATAATACGGCTCACGCACGCTATTGGTGCTAACACGAATCTGATTGAGCCCCGCCTCAAAAAGCCGCTCCAGCGTTTTGGGGCGACTGGCGTTGGTATTGATATTTAAAATCCCTTGAGTTGTTTTTTGACGAATCAAACGGATGGATTTTTCAATCACGTCTCCGCTTAAGGTCGGCTCCCCTTCACAACCCTGCCCAAAACTGACAAGCGGATCTTTTTCATGGCTGATATGAAATAACGAAATTTCAGCGATTTCTTCCGGCGTTGGCACAAAAGTAATGCGTTTTTGCGTGGGTGGAATGCGCCCCGCCGGTTGAAACGAAATACACCCCTGACACTGCGCGTTGCAAACCGGAGACGTGGGAATCGGCGCTTCGACGCGACCCAAAAAGAAATTTTTGGCATTGGCGCAGGCATTCACCGTCGCGCAATTGGCCAGATGCGGAATCAAACGGTTTTTAGGAAAAAGCTTTCCGAACTCGCCGATTCCTTTTGAAATTTCCCGGGGGTCTAAAAAACGCTCATCATGACGGAAATCTTTATCCACGCGTACCGCCGCCACATAAAAATCGCCTTGATAAAAAGCGGCAGCGCCATAAGCAAAAAGCGGCAACATTTGAGCGCCGGGTATTTCTTGGTAAGCGGCATTGTAGGTTAAGGTGTGTCCGGGAGGGATAAAAGCCGCGACAGCAAAACAAGGTTCGCCGTCTTTAGAATACGGGTCTGATTCAAATCCGGCAGGCACCCGATCCGGCAGCATAAAAAGCTCGCTGGAATCCGGTAACTTTATCCACTCCGAAGGATCCGGAGAAAAAAATCGTCCTGCTTTCATGCCGAGCGCTTGAAATTCAGGGTGCTCGAAAACTTTTCCTTTGGCGTCCGCAAAAACCGCCTGAAAAGTACGTTTGCCCTTAATGGGCGTGCCCATGTTCGCCGTGCGCGTGGCCGTGTTCGATTTCCTGCGCCGTCACTTCGCGGGCTCCGATCATTTCCACATCAAACACAAGATCCTTCCCGGCCAGCGGATGATTGCCATCCAAAACAACTTCGTCGCCCGTCACCTCGGTCACCACAAAAACCGGGGAATGCGCGTCATCACCGCCGCGAAACCGGTCTCCGATTTTAACCGCCGGAGAGTCAATCTGAGCCTTGGGAACACGCGCTACCAATTCTTCAATTCTTTGTCCGTAGGCTTCCGCCGCAGGAACATTGATTTTTTTCTTGTCGCCTTTGTTCAAACCCACCAGTTCTTTTTCAAGACCGGGAACAATTTGTCCGACACCTTCAATAAATGAAAACGGTTGGGCGCCTTTGGACGAGTCCAATACTTTGCCAGCCGTGTCCGTCAATGTGTAATGAAATGAAATCACTCGTTGAGCCATGGGAATCTCCAAAAATTAGGTGTTTTATTAAGCTAGCACAAAAACTACTCGGAGGCTAGACGCAATGAGACGGAATTGATGCAGTAACGCTTGCCGGTAGGTGGCGGGCCGTCGTCAAACACATGCCCCAGGTGGGAGCCGCAGCGAGCGCACATGGCTTCGACGCGATGCATGCCGTAGGCGTTGTCTTCTTCGAGTTTAATGTTCAGCGGTGAAACGGGATTCCAGAAACTCGGCCATCCCGTGCCGGATTCAAATTTTTTATCGTACGCAAAAAGATCGGTGCCGCAAGCGACGCATTGATAAATACCGCTATCGCCGGTGGGAATCGCGCATTGTTTGCTAAAAGGCCGCTCGGTGCCCTTCTGACGCGTGACTTCAAATTGTTCCGGCGTCAGGATTTTTTTCCACTCTGCGTCTGTTTTGACAATCGGTTCGACTTTTTCTATTTTTTTGGTTTTCGCGTTATAAATTTCGATCAAATCGGAAGAATTTTTCATAACAGCTCCTATCAAAAATGGGGTTAGCCCCAAAATCAGTAGCCCTATCTTTAGGTTCTTCATGACACGTCTCCATTAAAAACTTCTTTGTGGAGGCCTCGAAAATCTTTTTTTCTGGTGATGCCCCGAATGGCCGCCAAACTGGGGACGTCCACCACTATTTCCACCGCCACCCTGGCGTTGGGAACCGCGATAAAAATGTCTCTTCTTGGGAGACCCGCCCGAATGACCCGAGTGAGAAAAGTTTTCGGAAGGCACTTCCGGATGGCTCGAGATTTTTAAAGATGTTTTCATGAGTCTCTCGATGTCACGGATGTCCCCGCCTTGATCGGGAGTCGCAAAGGAGATCGCGTGTCCTTCCCGTCCCGCCCGCCCCGTACGGCCGATGCGGTGGATGTAGTTTTCACTGTCATCCGGCAGATCAAAATTAACCACCAGTTCAATGCCTTTGACGTCAATGCCGCGCGCGGCGATATCTGTCGCGACCAAAATCCGGTAACGACCCGTTTTAAATCCTTCCAGCGCTTCGCGACGTTGACCCAGCGAGCGATTGGAGTGAATCTCGTTGACCGAGTAATTCATCTGTCGCAAAGCTTGCGCGAGTTTTTTGGCGCTGGCTTTCATGCGCGCAAACACCAAAACACTGCCGTGATACTGCTCCAGGATTTTTCCTAAAAGCTGACGCTTGGCTTCCTGGCGGACAATATAAAGTTCCTGCACAATCTTTTCGGGAGCCGCGCCGGAACGCGCGATCTCAACACGGATCGGCAATTTCATATACACAGCCGCGATTTTTAAAATCGCTTCCGGCATGGTCGCCGAGAAAAAAAGTGTCTGACGTTCTTTGGGCAAGTACTTGGCGATACGCTGAATCTGCGGCGCAAAACCCATGTCGAGCATGCGGTCGGCTTCATCCAACACCACCATTTTAATATCCGCCGCGTTGACAGTTTTGTGCTCCAGATGATCCAAGAGACGTCCCGGAGTCGCGATAATCACGCGCGTGTCCGCTTTGCGGAGAATTTGAATCTGCATTTTAATATTCATGCCGCCGATCACAATCGCCGAGCGGATATTGAAAGGCTGTCCGAGTTTCCGGAGCGTTTCATCCACCTGCATCGCCAATTCCCGTGTCGGCACCAAAATCAAAGCGCGCCCGGGTCCTTGCGCCAAGCGCTGAATCATGGGAATCCCAAAAGCCAGCGTTTTGCCAGTTCCTGTTTGAGCGATCCCGAGCACGTCTTTCCCCTCAACAGCGATAGGGATTGACTTGTACTGAATGGGGGTCGGGGTCTTAAATTTCATGCGGTCAATCACGTCGAGTATTCCCGGCGCGATGCCTAAGCCATAAAAACTTGTGTGAGCTACTTCGTTGGTCATAAAGTCTCCTATTGAGACGCCTATAGTACCAGGTAGAGAGAAACTAGGAGCATAAATCTTGCCGGAGCCGGCTTACCCCATAAACGACATAGAACGGCCGGATCGTCTTTGACCCGGCATCGGCCTGGCATTGGGATCCCCCCAACGGACATCGGTGCCTCCCAGCGAAAGCGCGCTGTCATAAAAAATTTTTACTAAGATCTTCATCAGCGGCTCATTGCCCGTTGAAATCCGAAGTTTAAGGAATTTATTATAGGAAGGCATAAAAATAGTCAGAATCGGCGGCTGAAGATCGAAAGAATCCAGGGCATTTTCCGTCAGAGAAATTTTAAACCAAAAATAATTGGGATTTAAAAGCGGTGACGATGGTTTTTGGCTTAAATCGTTGGAATAGCTGATGAAATCAAGCCCGTGTTCGACATTTTGATCAAATTTTTCAAATTCCCGGTACTGGTCTCTCACCTGCGCCAGGTTTTTGGAGAGCCCTTCCAAAAACTCCTTTTCCGCTGAAGTCAGTGGCGCCTTGGCGGCACAGCCCGCGGCCAAAAAAATTAAACTCAAAAAAATGAATTTTCTCATGCCCTTTATTATACCTCTCACATGTCAGTCTGCATCATTTGGTTTTTCGTGTTAAAATGGCGGCTATGAGAAAAACAAAGATTGTGGCGACTGTAGGCCCCGCCTGCAAAGAAAATCGTATTCTAAAAAAACTCATTCAAGAGGGCGTGGATGTTTTCCGCATCAACGCTTCTCATTCCAATCCCAAAAGCCTGAAAGAGTGGTTTGAAAGAATACAAAAAGCCTCGAGAGACCTTAAAAAAAGTGTGGCGGTTCTCGTGGATCTTCAAGGCCCGCGTGTTCGCACAGGTCCCGTTAAAAATGCCACTCTCTTTCTTCGAGAAGGAGAAATCGTTCGTATGGAGATCGGCTCTCACGCGGCTCATGACAATATCATCACGACTTCTTGCCGTCCTTTCACGCGCATGGTCAAAAAAGGCGACCCGATTCTTTTGGATAACGGAGCCATAAAAATTTTAGTAAAGGAAGTTCATAAAAAAAGTGTGCTGTGCTTGGTGGTTCAAGGAGGAACGCTGGGTGAAAATAAAGGGATCAATCTTCCCCACGCCCCTTCCACGTTGGACGCGTTGACCACTAAAGATTTAGCGGATTTAAAAGCGGCGGCGGATCTTGAGGTGGATTACATCGCCCTGTCTTTTGTTCGCAGTGTGCAGGATATTCACGCCATTAAAAAATGGATGGAGCGTCACCACGTTTCCATTCCCGTGATCGCTAAAATCGAAAAACCAAAAGCCGTGGAAGGTATTCATCCGATCCTAGAAAAAGCCGATGGGATCATGGTCGCCCGTGGAGATCTGGGAATTGAAATGGGCATCGAAAAAGTTCCCGGTGTCCAAAAAATGCTGATTGAGCAAGCTGTCTATTCCAAAATCCCAGTTATCACGGCGACCCAAATGCTTGAAACAATGATGGAAAAACCCACTCCGACACGCGCGGAAGTATCGGACATCGCCAACGCAGTGTTTGACGGCACCGACGCGGTCATGTTGTCCGGAGAAACCGCTATTGGAAAATACCCGGTGGAAGCGGTCAGAACCATGAGAAGAATTATCGAAGAAGCGGAAAAAAGCCGGAATATTTTGCCGGAAAATGAACTCGGCTCCCGCGATAAAAGCATGGTTAATCTCCGCGCCATCACCCAGGCCGCGCTCTACGCCGCGCGTGAATTAAAAGCC
>JAHFFN010000063.1 GCA_023247915.1 Candidatus Omnitrophota bacterium | reverse complement strand
CGGTTTTTTGGAGAAGGCCGTGAAGCCTTTGAAGGGACATGTGCGCGTGGAGCCTTTTGACGGTTTGGTGGTTCGTTTTGCCAAAAAGGTGGGGGCGAGTACCATGATTCGCGGCGTGCGTATGATTTCTGATTTTGAATATGAATTTCAAATGGCTTTAACCAACCGCAAGCTGGCTTCCGATATTGAGACGATTTTTTTGATGCCGCATGAATCGTATGCGTATCTTTCAAGCCGTTTAATCAAAGAGCTTGCGCGCCTTGGCGGAGATATCCATTCTTTTGTTCCGGATTTTGTAGAGCGCGCGCTGAAAGAAAAATTTTCAAAAAAATGAAATTTCACATGAAAGACTTTCGGGATGATCAAAGCATCCTGTTAGAAGAAGAAATAGAAGCTGGGAAGCTCGATATTGATATCGGAGTCATGCGTTTTTCGGACGCAATTCTCGTCAAAGCACAGGCCTGGAAAATCGAGCAGGACCTGACGATTGAGGCGCATATTGAGGCGGACCGCCAATTCACGTGTTCGCTGTGTCTTGAAGAGTTTCATAATGTATTTGAAAAAGACATTACCCTTCATTATGATATCAAGGGTCTGGACTCGGTTACGATTGACACGGATATCCGTGATGAACTTCTTCTGGAACACCCGATAAGGGTTTTATGCAGACCGGACTGTCGCGGACTTTGCGCGACATGCGGCGCCAATTTGAACGAAGGCGCCTGTAAGTGCAAAATAAATCATAAAGTTTAAAGAAAAGGAAAACAATGCCTAATCCCAAACGACGCCATTCCAATACCAGAACCCGGAAACGCCGCACGCATGACAAAATGGCGGTGATGACGACAAGCGCTTGCGCAAATTGCGCAAATCCCATCGCCTCACACCGGGTTTGCCCCAAATGCGGCTATTACAAAGGCCGTCCGGTGCTCCAAATCAAAATCAAAGATAAGAAGAAGGCACGCTAAAATTCTCATCAAATGAGAGTTGCCTTAGATGCCATGGGCGGTGACGACGCGCCCGGATCAATCGTAGCGGGCGCGGTGTTAGCCGCAAGAGAATACGACCATCAGATTATTCTGGTAGGCGACCAGTCTCTGGTTGCTTCCGAACTCGAAAAGCACAAAAACGTCCCCAAAACCATCAGTATTCATCATTCGGGAAGTTTTGTCCGCATGGATGAATCCGCGACTATCGCCATTCGCAAGAAAAAAGACGCTTCGGTCTCGGTTTGCGCGGAATTGATGCGCGAAAAAGTGGTGGATGCCATGGTGACCGCCGGGCATACCGGCGCGGCAGTGGTGGCTTGCACGCTCAAAAATCGTCTCTTGGAAGGGGTGGAACGTCCGGGCATCGCGATTTTATTCCCGACCTTAGGCACACCTACGCTTCTTTTGGATGTGGGCGCGAACATCGACGTGAAACCCGTTCATCTTTATCAATACGCTTTGATGGGAGATGTTTATTTTCGTTATATCATGCGCAAGAGCCGCCCGTCGGTGGGCATTCTCAATATTGGCGAAGAAGAATCCAAAGGAACGGACTACATCAAAGAAGCGCATCAACTTTTGTCTAAAAGCCGGTTGCATTTTATAGGCAACGTCGAAGGCCGCGATATTTTCAATGGCCGCGTGGATATTGTGATTTGCGACGGTTTTGTAGGAAATGTAGTTCTGAAAGTTTCCGAATCCATCGCGGACGTGATCGGAAAATTATTGAAGCAGGAATTAAAGAAAAGCCCTATGACTATTTTGGGGTCGCTTTTAGCCAAGCCCGCGTTTGACGCGCTTAAAAAAGAAGTGGATTACGCGGAACAGGGCGGCGCGCCTCTTTTGGGAATTAACGGCACCTGCATTATTTCTCATGGCTCTTCCAACGCGCGCGCGATTAAAAATGCGGTTCGTGTCAGCGCCGAGTTCGTGAAATATGAAATCAATCAGCATATTATGGACGCCATTAAAAGCAGTTCTGAGTGATCTCCCGTGAATAAAACAATCAAAGCTTCTATTGCAGGGTTGGGATTTGGCGTGCCTGACCGCGTCTTAACCAACCGCGATTTGGAAAAGATGGTGGACACTTCTGATGAGTGGATTCGCACGCGTACGGGTATTTCCGAGCGGCGTGTGATTGACAAGGGGATGGGCACGAGCGATTTGGCGGCTAAAGCCGCGGTTGCCGCCATGAAGAGCGCGGGTGTTAAGCCCGAAGAGATTGAATTGATTATCACGGCTACATCCACGCCGGATATGCCTTTGCCGTCTTGCGCTTGTCTTGTTCAGCAAAAAATCGGAGCTGGCAAAGCGGCAGCATTTGATTTGGCGGCGGCTTGTTCCGGGTTTGTATACGGGCTGGCCACGGGCGAGCAGTTTATTCGCACCGGTTTTTATAAGAATGTATTGGTGATTGGAGCGGATGCCATTTCTTCTTATATAGACTGGACGGACAGGTCTACTTGCGTGCTTTTCGGAGATGGCGCCGGAGCAGCGGTATTAAAGCCTTCAACCGACCACGGAATTTTGGCAAGTTCATTGGGTTCAGATGGCCAGTATGCGGATCTTTTGACAATTTCATGCGGGGGTTCGAAAAGACCGGCAAGCCATGCTTCGGTAGACGAAAAAGGACATTATTTGAAGATGGCGGGCGCGGAAGTTTTTAAATTGGCTGTGAGAGGGATGACGGATTCGGTGACAGAGGCTTTGTCCCGCGCGGGCGTGAAGCAAGATGAAATAGCCTGTTTTATCCCGCATCAAGCCAATTTAAGAATTATCGACGCGGTTGCCGAAAGATTGGATTTGCCCAAAGAAAAAATTTTCGTGAATTTACAAAAATACGGCAACACTTCCGCCGCGTCCTGCGCCATCGCGCTTTGCGAGGCGGTTGAACAGAAGAAAGTGAAAAAAGGGGATAAGGTGGTTTTGGCGACTTTTGGAAGCGGATTGGTTTGGGCAGCGATGGTGATTGAATGGTAACTCCGGTGAACGCGGCGTTTTTATTTCCGGGTCAGGGTTCCCAGTATGTGGGAATGGGTAAAGATTTGTATGACACCTATCCTGCGGCCAAAAAGATTTATGACAAAGCCGCTACGGTGCTGGACATTGATATCCGGAAAACTTGTTTTGAGGGTCCGGCTGAAATTTTAACGCAAACACGGTACAGTCAGCCCGCTATTTTTGTCACCAGCATTGCCGCGCTTCAGGTTTTGCGGGAACATCCCAAGGCTAGTCAATTTATCCCGAAGTTTGCTGCGGGTTTAAGTCTGGGTGAGGCCACGGCTTTATGCGCGACGGACGCGATTGCTTTTGAGGATGGTTTGCGTTTTGTTCGAGCGCGCGGCCAATTCATGGATGAGGCGGCACAGGAAAAGCCGGGAATGATGGCGGCG
Organism: Candidatus Omnitrophota bacterium; assembly: GCA_023247915.1. Taxonomy (GTDB): domain Bacteria; phylum Omnitrophota; class Gorgyraeia; order 2-02-FULL-51-18; family 2-02-FULL-51-18; genus JAHFFN01. The sequence continues at coordinate 4,438 of JAHFFN010000063.1, read as the reverse complement.
GTGCTGGGAATGGAATTAGCCGCGGTAGAGGCTGTTTGCAATAAAACAGGCGCCGAGGTAGGAAACCTGAACGCTCCCGGCCAAATCGTAATTTCCGGGTATCGTCAGAACGTGGAAGACGCGATAGAAAAATTAAGGGAAGTGGGCGCCAGAAAAGTGATTCCTTTGGATGTGAGCGGTGCCTTCCATTCCAGATGCATGGATTCAGCCTGCCAAAGAATCGAAAAAGCGTTGAAAGATATTTCCATTAAGGAGCCGAAAATTCCGGTGGTAAGTAATTTAACCGCGGATATTGAAGGCTCGCCTGAAAAAATCAAATCCATTTTGGTCAAACAAATGAATCATCGCACACTTTGGGAAGATTCGATGCGGTATATTCTTTCAAAAGGGGTACGTACATTTATAGAATTCGCGCCTGGCAAGGTATTGAAAGGGCTTTTGAAGAAAATTGACCCGGCTGCTGAAACCATTACGCTGGGGACTTTGGAGGACTTCCATGTCTTTGAATCCTAAAAAATTGGAAGGAAAAGTCGCGGTGGTGACCGGAGCCAGTCGGGGAATCGGCCGCGATATTGCGCTGCTTTTTGCGTCCGAGGGCGCAAAACTTGTGATTACCGCAAGAAATGAAGAACTGCTGGCGTCACTTGCCGATGAAATTAAAAAAGCGGGACACGAGACGCCGCTTTGCGTCGCACTCGACGTGAAAGACAGCGAAAAAGTGGATGAAATGGTGGACAAAACCCTTGACAAGTTTGGACGTGTTGATATACTCGTCAACAACGCAGGGATTACGCGCGACGGACTTATGCTCCGCATGTCCGATGAAGATTGGGATGATGTGATGGACACCAATTTGAAAGGCGCGTTCATCTGTATGAGGGCGGTGGCGAAGCCAATGATGCGCCAGCGAGCTGGCAGAATTATTAATATGGCGTCGGTGATTGGGCTGATCGGAAACGCGGGTCAGGCTAATTATGCAGCATCCAAAGCCGGGATTATCGCGCTGACAAAATCCGCTGCCAAAGAATTGGGATCTCGTAATATTCTCATCAACGCCATTGCGCCCGGGTTTATTGATACCGAAATGACGCGTGCGTTGGGTGATGACATCAAAAATACAATTTTAAAATCAATTCCGGTCGGCATTTTTGGGAAGCCGATCGATGTGGCCAAGACGGCGCTTTTTCTGGCTTCGGATGAAAGCAATTTCATCACAGGTCAGGTGATCACTGTTGACGGCGGAATGGTGATGTGATTCGCCATAAAACATGGCGGATTATAAATTTTAAAAGGAGGAGTCAATTCAATGGCTGATGTCGGACAAAAAGTCAGGTCGATTATCGCGGAACAATTAGGTGTCAAAATCGAAGAAGTCGTGGATACCGCATCTTTCATCGATGATCTTGGCGCTGATTCTCTGGATACGGTTGAGCTCGTAATGGCGTTGGAAGAAGAGTTCGGCATTGAAATTCCGGATGAAGAAGCGGAAAAAATGACCAATGTCGGCGAAGCTATTAAGTACGTTGAGCAAAAAGCCGCTAAAAGTACAAAATAATTCTTCTCTAATTTTAATAAATAGCCCTATCTAAATGTCCAATCCACGTGTGGTGGTTACCGGACTTGGTGTGGTCACCCCAGTCGGAAACAATGTCCAAGAGTTTTGGCCGTCGTTGATTGCCGGTAAAAGCGGAATTGACCGTATTACCGTATTTGACCCGCATCAGTTTGATTGTCAGATCGCCGGTGAGGTCAAAGGTTATGACCCAAAAACCACCATCCCTCTGAAAGAATCCAAGCGCATGGAGCGTTTCGCGCAATTAGCCGTCACCGCCGCCAAAGAGGCGATTGAAGATTCGCGCTTGGACATGACCAAAGAAGATCCTTATCAAGTGGGTGTGCTGATTGGTTCCGGCATCGGCAGCCTTCGCATCATCGAAGAAACACATTCCGTTTATTTGACGCGCGGTCCGGAGAAATTCACGCCGTTTATGATCCCGCTTTTGATTATCAATATGGCCTCGGGCTGGGTTTCCATTCTTCACGGTTTAAAAGGTCCTAACACGGCCGTTGTTTCCGCTTGCGCGACCGGTACGCATGCCATCGGTGAAGCTTACCGCATGATCAAGCATGGTTACGCGAAAGTCATGGTAGCCGGCGGCACCGAAAGTTGTATCACGCCTTTGGGTATCGGCGGTTTTTGCGCGCTCAAGGCACTTTCAAAAAGAAATAATGACCCTCAAAAAGCATCCAGGCCTTTTGACGGTGAACGTGATGGTTTTGTGATGGGTGAAGGCGCGGGCATTGTTGTTTTGGAAGATTATGAGCACGCGAAGGCCCGCGGCGCTAAAATTTATGGCGAAGTTGCGGGTTATGCGCTCAACGGCGACGCCTATCACATGACGGCTCCGCACCCGGAAGCCGAAAGCTCCTCGCGTTGCATGCAAACGGCGCTTGATGACGCCAAGATGAATCCTTCTCAGATTACGTATGTGAACGCGCATGGCACCTCGACGGATTTGAATGACAAGATAGAAACACTTGCCATTAAAAAAGTTTTCAAAGATCAGGCCAAGAAATTGCAAATCAGTTCCACTAAATCCATGACCGGACACACGCTGGGAGCGGCGGGCGGCATTGAATTTGTGGCCTGCTGTCTTTCTTTACAACACCAAGAGCTGCATCCTACAATCAATCAAACAACGCCGGATCCGGAATGTGATTTGGATTATATTCCAAACACTGCGCGTAAAACCGCGGTGGAAGCGTGTTTATCTAATTCTTTGGGTTTTGGTGGGCACAACACATCCATTATTGTTAAAAAATTAAAATGACAAAACTTCTCGAAGGTAAAAAAGGTTTAATTTTGGGTGTGGCGAACAAACGCAGCATTGCGTGGGCGATCGCGCAAAGCGCCGCGCACCATGGCGCGCAATTGGCTTTCACCTATCAAGGCGAAAGACTCATGGAAAACGTAAAAGAATTGGCTGATACGCTACCGGGATCGCTTATTTTTCCTTGCGACGTGATGCAGGAGGATCAAGTTACTTCTCTTTTTGACAATATTCAAAAATCTTGGGGCGGCTTGGATTTTGTGGCGCATTGTATCGCTTTCGCGAAAGCTGAGGATTTGGAAAGCGATTATGTGAAAACCAAAAAAGATGGATTTGATACGGCTTTGGGAGTGAGTGCTTATTCTTTGACCGCGGTTTGTCAAAAGGCAGCACCTCTCTTGGAAGCACGGGGCGGGGGAAGTGTTATTACGTTAACTTATTTGGGCGGAGACCGTGTGTCGCCGCGATACAACGTTATGGGCGTGGCCAAAGCCGCGCTTCAATCCAGCGTCCGTTATTTGGCTTATGATTTGGGCGCAAAAAATATTCGTGTCAACGCGATTTCAGCCGGACCGATTAACACCTTAGCCGCGCGCGGCATTTCCGGATTTACGGACATGCTGAAAATGGTGAAAGAAAAAGCGCCGCTTAAGCGAAACACGGAAGCCGCTGAAGTCGGCGACACCGCAACCTTTCTTTTCAGTTCTTTGAGCCGAGGAATTACGGGCCAAACCATTTACGTGGATTCCGGCTACAGCATTCTCGCCGTTTAAGCGTTTTTAAGTCTTTTTGTTGCCCCAAGATATAGTATTTATTTGACCCCCGTCCACTAGTGTGATATTTTAAGCAAAAAGAAATTTCACATGTCTTTATTATTCAAATTTATCAAGGGAGCGCACCTTGCATTTCAAGAAACTTGAAATTGTCGGCTTTAAATCCTTCGCAGAAAAAACATCCATTCAATTTGAATCCGGAGTCACAGCTATCGTCGGTCCTAACGGCTGCGGCAAATCCAATGTTTCTGACGCCATTCGCTGGGTGCTGGGCGAACAAAGTGCCAAATCCTTGCGTGGCTCCAATATGGAAGACGTTATTTTCAACGGTGCCGCGGACAGAGAACCTCTTAATTTCGCGGAAGTTTCTATCACGCTTTCCAATGAAACTAAATTTTTGGATGTGGAATATGACGAAGTCACGGTGACGCGCCGTTTGTACCGCTCCGGTGAAAGCGAATACCTTTTGAATAAAAATGTGGTGCGCTTGAAAGATATTCAGGAATTGCTGCTTGGCACCGGCATCGGCACCGAAAATTATTCCGTGATCGAGCAGGGAAAAATGGATAGGGTGCTTAATTCCAAGCCGGACGAGCGCCGCGTGATTTTTGAGGAAGCCGCGGGCATCACTAAATTCAAATCCAAGAAAAAAGAAGCGCTGAGAAAATTAGAACAAACCGACCAAAATCTTTTGCGCGTGAACGACATTGTACAGGAAGTGAAACGCCAGATCGCGTCGGTCGAACGCCAAGCCAAAAAAGCCGAGCAGTATAAAGTCGAATTTGAAAAAATGAAAAAGCTCGAACTTTCCATGGCCAGCCGGGAATTTTTGAT
>JAHFFN010000019.1 GCA_023247915.1 Candidatus Omnitrophota bacterium | reverse complement strand
ACAATGACGAGAATCGGGCGCAAGATTCTCAAGCCTTGATCCAATCATTAAAATTATTTTCCGGAGAACCATCCATTCGTGAAGACCTCGTGACGGCGAGCCGTCACGCTGAAATTATTTTAAAAAATAAAAAAGAGGTCGAAACGATTATTTCCAATCTAAACGCGATGGAATCTGTCCAGAGCATTCAGCAAATCGAGCAAACCTACCTTTCTTACTTCGAAGACAATATGCGAGAGAGTAATATTTATCGCGCTTTGCTTTATTTGTTGTGTTTAATTCTTTCCGGATACGCGCTGTTTATTTTTCTGAAACTTCAAAGAGCCGCCATTGATCTGAAAAAATCCAATGAAACTCTCGAGGAGCGGGTCAAACAGCGCACCGAGGAGCTTATGAAAACCAATCAGGCTCTGCTTCAATCCGAAAAAATGTCCGCGGTGGGACAGTTGGCCGCCGGGGTGGCGCATGAAATCAACAATCCTCTTGGGGTCATTTTAGGTTTCGCGCAAGGGTTGGTTCGACGTTTAGCGCCCAATGATCCTACGGAATTGCCTTTAAAATCTATTGAGCGGGAATCTATGCGTTGCAAACAACTGGTGCAGGATCTTTTGACCTTTTCAAGAGCTAGTAAAACCGAAAAAGAGGAGGTGGATATCAATCAGGCGGTTGAGGGAGCTCTTTCTCTCATTACCGCGCAAACCAAGGTTAAAAATATTCGTCTTGTGAAAGAGCTGAAGGAGGGTCTCCCCAAACTATTTTCTAATTCCAGCCAAATTCAGCAAGTGATCATTAACTTATCCAACAATGCCATTGACGCCATGTCCGCGGCCGGTAGTGGCACACTGACTGTCCGAACCCAGCAAACAAAGCTTGAGACCAAAGACATGATTCAGATTCAAATTTCCGATACAGGCCAAGGCATTCCCAAAGAGATTCAATCCAAAGTATTTGAACCCTTTTTTACGACCAAAGAAGTCGGTAAGGGTACCGGCCTTGGGCTCTCATTAGTATTCGAGATTGTTCAAAAACATGAAGGAAGGATCGTAATTGACAGTCAGCCGGGGGCTGGAACGACGATGAATGTTTTTTTACCTATGAGGAAACAGTGATGAAAAAAAATATTTTAGTGGTGGATGATGAGCAAGGATTTTTGGATTTGTATGTTTATTTGCTCGAGCCTATGGGATTATCGGTTACTTGCGCCAGGAATGGAAGGGAAGCTCTGGAAAAGTTCAAAGAACAGTCTTTCGATCTTGTGCTCATGGACGTGCATATGCCTGAAATGACAGGCCCCGAAGCGCTCAAAGAAATGAAAAAAATTCGCCCTTCCCAGAAAGTCATTATTTTCTCCAGCAGCTCTGACCCGACTCAGCACATGGAAGATGAAACTCTCCAAAATGGCGCTCTCTCTTGCTTTTATAAGCCAGTCACTTTCGACGAATTTGAACGAGCCATCAAGCAGGCGTTAGCTCTTTAAAACCCCTAAAAAATCTATAAAAAATAAGTAATTTATAGAATATTTATTTTTATATAACCATTTGTATTACATATGGTTATATACATATATAAATCTATAAAAACTACAAATATTGTAAATTCTATAAAGACGGGTATGCTTGGACTAAGGAGAAGAAAATGGGAAAAATACTCTTTAGTACCACGCAAGCCGCCAAGCTCTTTGGGGTCACCCCAGGGACTATTATTTACTGGGTGAAGAAGGGGAAGTTGGAAACCACGCTGACAGCGGGTGGGCATCGGCGGATTTCGGATCACGAGCTTTTGAGGGTGATCAAGTCTTTGCGCTTGGCGACTCCGACAGAATTAGCGCATTTGGAAGACAAGCATCGGACTTTGAAAGTCCTGGTGGTGGATGACGAACCCAGTATTCGTCAACTGATCCAATGGATTTTTAAAGAGCACTTCCCTAAAGCCGAAGTCGAGATTGCCGAGGATGGTTTGGTGGCCGGCTGGAAGACAATGAAATTTTATCCCGACTTGATTCTTTTGGATTTGATGATGCCGGGTCTCGACGGTTTCCGTTTTTGTGAGCTGGTTCGCACGACCGCTCCGTTAAAAAAAGCCCGGATCATCGCGATGAGCGGCGTTCAAGGGTTTGATTTTAAAGAAAAGATTCTCCGGATCGGCGCCAATGATTTTCTGGCGAAACCCTTTGACGTGGAAGTGTTGAAACAAAAAATTGCGGAGCAGCTCAGAGCTTTAAACTCGGAAAAAAAGGAAGAAGCCCATGGCGCTTAGAGACAAAAAAGAAATTCGGGTGTTGGTCGTCGATGATGAGCAGGGATTGCGGGACTTGTTATCGTATGAGCTAGGCATTCAAGGATATCAGGTCGTGACGGCTGGTGACGGTATGGAAGCTTTGGAAAAAGTCCGTCAGTTTAAATTTGATATGGTCATCACCGATCTCAAGATGCCGAAGATGGGCGGGATGGAGACGCTCGAGGAGATCAAGAAAATAGATCCCAATATCGAAATTATCATGGCAACCGGTTTCGGTACGATTGAAGTCGCGGTCGATTCAATGAAAAAGGGCGCCTATGATTTTATTCAAAAACCATACAACATTGACGAAATTTCGGCGTTGATTGAAAAGGCTCTGGAAAAAAGCCAGTTGAAAGCCCTGATCGCTCTTTACGAATCCAGCAAAGCTATTTTTTCGACTGTGAAGTTAACCGAGCTTCTGGAAATTATCATGAACCTGATCCAAAAAGTACTTTTGGCGGACGAGGGTTCCTTGATGTTGTTGGGTGAGGATGGGAAATTGCATATCGCGGCCAGCCGCGGAATGGATCCTAAAGTAGCCAATCAAGTGCATTTGGCTATTGGGGAACGTGTGGCCGGAAAGGTGGCGGAAGAAAGGCATGAACAACTTTTGATCAATGGATTTCAGGATCACCCCGAATTTCAGAGTTTAGAGTGCAACAACCGGATCGGCTCTTCTATCGTGATTCCTTTGGTCTATCAAAATGAGTTGGTTGGTGTGTTGAACCTCAACCGTTTGAAGGGCAAAGACAATTTTACTCCGACGGATCTGGCGAACGCGTCTGTTTTTGCTTCTCAGGTTTCCCAGGCGGTTCAAAATGCCAAACTCTATCAAGTGCTCGAAAATAAAATCGATGAATTAAAAACGGCCTATAAGATGCTTGAAGATACCAAGAGTCAGTTGGTGGAAAGTGAAAAATTAGCTTCGATTGGACGCCTGGTGGCCGGCGTGGCGCATGAACTCAACAATCCTTTGACGGCCGTGTTGGGTTACACGGACTTGATTGTTCAAACGGCCTTGCCCGGTGAATTAAAAAATCAATTAACGATTGTATTCAATGAAGCCCAACGCTGTCGCCGGATCGTCCAGGATCTTTTGGTGTTTGCCCGGTGGAAGAAGCCGGTCATGAAATCGGTCGACTTGAGGATTGTTCTGGATGAGATTCTGGGCGCGCTCGCTTTGGAACTAGAAAGAAACAAAATTGAGATTAAAAAAGAATACCGGGATTGCCAGATGGTGAGGGCTGATGCTTCTCAGCTCAAGCAGGTTTTTTCCAATGTACTTACCAACGCCATGCACGCGATCCAAGAGATGGAGGGTCGGCGCACGATCGAAATCAAGATCGTGCCGGTAGACATTGGCGTGCAAGTGATATGCTCGGACAACGGTCCGGGAGTCGCTAAGGAGCATCTGAGTAAAATTTTCGAGCCATTTTTCTCGACCAAAGAGGTTGGCAAGGGAACCGGATTGGGTCTAAGTCTTTCCTACGGCATCGTCAAATCACACGGCGGGCGTATTTGGGCGGAGCCCGCGAAAGGAAAAGGCGCTTCTTTTATTGTGGAGCTCCCGCTTAAAAACGCGCTGGAAGAAGCCGGAGAGGAAGAACCGGATCCCGAATCAAATGTTCCTTTATCGCTCAGCGGAAAAAAAATCCTGATCGTTGAAGACGAGCCTACGATTCAAAATTTCATCAAAAGAGTTTTGGTTAGCCAAGGCTGTTTGGCTGATTCCGCTTTCAATGGCCAGGAAGCGTTGGACAAGCTCATGAAGGAAGATTTTGAAATCGTTCTTTGCGATTATCGACTGCCTCTAATGAATGGAGGAGCGGTTTATACTCAGTTCAGAAAGAAAAAGCCTCAATCCGGAACTGTGTTTCTTTTTGTGACGGGCAGCGCCGCCGACAAAGAACTGGATCTCTTTTTAGGCGAGCATAATCTACGCCGCTTGATGAAACCCTTCACCGCCAAAGATTTATTTGGCGCGATGAGTAAAGCCATGAACACCACTCTCCATGGACAATCCAAATAAACCCCGCATTTTAGCTGTCGACGACGAACAAGGCCTGAGAGATCTTTTATCTTTTGAGTTGAGCATGAAGGGTTATGACGTCGTGACGGCTTGCGATGGTTTGGATGCTGTCGAAAAAGTCAAACAGCAGAAGTTTGATGTGATTATCAGTGACATTATGATGCCGCGCATGGACGGTGTGGAGGCGCTGGAGCAGATCAAGAAGATTGATTCGGAAGTGGAAGTGATCATGGCGACTGGTTTCGGAACTGTCGAGACAGCCGTGAAAGCTATGAAAAAAGGGGCATATGATTTTGTGCAGAAACCCTATGGGATGGAGGAAATGGAAGCGGTGATCAGCCGCGCGCTTGAAAAAAGAGGTCTCAAAGCAAAAGTAGATGAGTTATCCATTGCGCGGGACGCGGCGCTTCAGGCATCGCGCGCCAAGTCGGAGTTTTTGGCGACGATGAGCCATGAAATTCGCACTCCCATGAACGCCATTGTCGGGATGGCGGAACTTTTGACCGATACCCCGCTCAATGACGAACAAAAAGAATACGTGCAGATTTTAAAACGAGGCGGCGATAACTTATTGAACTTGATCAACGATATTCTTGATCTTTCCAAAGTCGAGTCCGGCCATTTGGAATTAGAAGAGATTGAATTTAATCTGCAGGACTTCGTTGAGCGTACCATCGAATTCATGGCGGTGCGGGCGCATCAAAAGAATCTGGAGCTGGCTTATCACTTGCCGCAGGATGCGCCGCAAGTCGTGGTGGGAGACGCCAACCGTTTGCGTCAAATCGTGATCAACCTTTTGGGTAATGCCATCAAGTTCACCGAAAAAGGGGAAGTGATTTTGGATCTCAAGTTTACGTCCAAGGGCGACAAATGCGAGCTTCAGTTTGCGGTGCGCGATACCGGCATCGGCATTCCTTCGGAAAAATTGAGCGCCATTTTTGAACCTTTTACCCAGGCAGATTCCTCAACGACGCGCAAATATGGTGGCACGGGTCTGGGGCTCAGTATTTCTAAAAAACTCATCGATTTGATGAATGGCAAGCTGTGGGTAGAAAGCGAGTTGGGAAAAGGAAGCGCTTTTAATTTCACTGTGCTTCTCGGAATCGGCAAAGAAGCACCCGTGCCAGCGACCGCTGACATCATGGACTTGAAAGGCATGAAAGTTTTGATCATCGATGACAATGCGACCAATCGATTTATCTTGCGCGAAGCCTTGACCGGCTGGGGAGCCATCACTCAGGAAGCCGAAGGTGGTACGACGGGCTTGGCAGAATTAAAAAGAGCTCGAACCGGAGGAAATCCTTACCGGCTTTTGCTTCTTGACTGCCGCATGCCGGAAATGGACGGTTTTGACGTGGCTAAAAAAATTAAAGAAGAACATATCACCGAAACCGTGGTCATGATGCTCACCTCCGACGCCCGAAATGGCGACATCGCCCGTTCCAAAGAGTTGGGCATGGCCGCCTATTTGATGAAACCCATCAAAAGGGCGGATCTTCTCAAAATTATTTCAAAAACGTTTCAGGCAAGAAATGGAAATAAAGAATTCGCCGCGTTGACACCGGCAAACGAAACGATTTCGGTCAAATCCACGGCGACTCAGCGAATCTTGCTGGTCGAAGATTCCGAAGATAATCGCATTTTAATCCAGTCGTATCTCAAGAAAACCTCGCATCAGCTGGACATCGCGGAAAACGGACAAATAGCCGTCGAGAAGTTCAGCCAAAAAGAATATGACATTATTTTTATGGACATGCACATGCCGGTGATGGACGGCTATGAAGCGACCAAGGCCATCCGCTCTCTAGAGGTCTCAAAAAATAAAAATAAAATGCCGATCATCGCTTTGACGGCCGATGCGCTGAAAGAAGACGCCAAAAGATCTCTCGAAGTCGGCTGCGACGAGCATTTGACCAAACCGATCAAGAAAACGTCATTTCTCGAAGCGATTGAGCGTTATGCCGGAGCCAATCATGCCAAGCTCGGATAAAATCATCATTCACGCCGATCCTGAGATCAAAGAAATCATCCCTATGTTTCTTGAGAATCGCCGTAAAGACGTGGAGGCGATCGGGGAGGCGCTCAAGAAAAAAAATTTAGAGGCGGTGCGCCGGCTGGGTCATCAAATGAAGGGCGCCGGTGGCGGCTATGGTTTCGATGGCATTTCCAAGATTGGAGCGGATTTGGAAGTATGCGCCATGCAAGCCGATGCCAAAGGAGCGCAGAAGGCGCTCCGTGAGTTGGAGGATTATCTCCGGAGAGTGGTGGTGGTCGATGCTTAGCCTAGGCACGAAATCTCCGGTGATCTTGGTTGTTGACGATGAAAAAATCGTCTTAGACCTCATTTCAAACATGCTTTCCGCCAAGGGTTGGCAAACCCAAACTTGCGGCGATTCCAAAAAATGCCTCGAAGTTTTAAAAACACTCACTCCGGACGTGATTTTGTTGGATATTCGCATGCCCGGCACGGACGGTTATCAATTGTGTTCTCTGATTCGGAAAAATCCTGAGCTTTCACATACACCGATTATTTTTTTGAGCGGTTTAAGCACCGAACAGGATCGCGCCAAAGCATTCTCCGCCGGCGGGACGGATTATCTGGAAAAACCGATTGAAGTGGCGAAGCTTTATGGTGTTATCGAAAAACAACTGGCGACGCGTCAACAGTGGGATTCGATCGCTTCCGACATCGCGGCCTCAAAATCAAAATCGAAGCAATTTTTATTCGCGCCATTTAAAAAGTTTTTGAGTCAAAAAATGAACTGGCCGATGGAAATAAAACAAAAAATTCAATCTTCCAAATCTTTGCAGGATCTCCCGATAGAAAATATCGCTTCGTATGTGTCGGAATTTTGCGAATTGCCTTTTTTTAATTTTATCGATCCCAATTGGATTCAACTTGATGTCTTGCCGGCGCCGTTTTGCCGGAAAAACGTGGTAGTGCCTTTGAAAGATGAAAAAGGCAATCTGCTCTTTGTCGTTTCCAATCCTTTTGACCGGGAACTCGTCGAGCAACTTTTAAAAATTCCGTTTGGAGACGTTTGGTATGGATTGGCGGTTGCCGATGAAAGGACGATTTCATTTTTATTGGGAGATGAGCCTGTGGATGGCCGAGCGACCGGAGCCGACGGAGGCACGGAAGGCGATGACATCCGTTTGAACGCGATTTCGCAAACGGCTGAAAATATTCTGCACTCGGCGGTCTCTCAACGCGCGAGTGACATTCACATCGAGCCCAAAGAAATGCATGTGATTGTACGATTTCGTGTGGACGGCGATATGAAAGAGGCGTATGCCCTCCAAAAAGAAACCGGCAGTCGCTTGGTGTCCCGCTTTAAGGTGCTGGCCGGGATGGATATTGCCGAACGTCGCCGCGCTCAAGACGGCTCGACGGAGATGAAGGTTCATCAAAAGGTATATAAATTAAGATTTGCCACAACTTCAACGCCTCAAGGCGAAAGCATGATTATTCGTATTTTGGATCCCAGTCTCAAACCCAAGACATTGGATGAATTGGGAATGACCCCCGGCCAAGTCAAAACGATGGTGGAATTTGCCAGCCGTGATCGGGGTCTGATTTTAATCGTGGGTTCGACTGGTTCGGGAAAAACAACCACGATTTACAGTCTCTTGTCTCAAGTCGACTGCGAAAGACGAAGCTTGATTTCCGTGGAGGATCCGGTGGAATATCGCATCGCCGCGGCCAATCAACAGCAAGTCAATGAAAAGGCCGGCATCACCTTTGATACGCTACTCAAATCCGCGATGCGTCAAGACCCGGACATTTTATTTCTTGGCGAAGTGCGTGACGCATTTTCCGCTAAAGCGGCGATGGATTTTACGAGCACGGGTCACATGACAATCAGTTCACTTCACACTTCCAATTCCACGACCGCGATTTTCCGTTTGGAGAGACTGGGCACTTCGCGAGCGATGATGGCCGATACGCTGACTGGGATTGTCGCCCAGCGGCTTCTTAAAAAATTATGCGTTCATTGCAAGTGTGTACGCCCGCTTTCTCAGGAGGAAGCCAATCAGCTGGCGCTTTACACGAAAACACTTCCCAAGGAAGTCGCGGATCCTGTGGGTTGCCCCCAGTGCTATGGCACGGGTTATTTGGGTCGCGAGGGAATTTATGAAATCATTGAATTTGATCGTGAGATTGCCCAAAGGGTACGCGACAACCGGCCGATTTCGGAAATACGTGATTTCTTAAGAAAGCGCGGAAATTTTCTGATCAGCGATCACGCGATCGAGAAATTACGTTCTCTCACTTTTCCGATCAAAGATGTTTATGAAAAGATTTTAATCGAAGAGCACGCCTACGAACCCGAAGCGGAGTCCGTGGATCCCAAGTCTGTCGCGCAGAAACATAAAAATGCTTCCGGCATCTCTTCAATTTTGGTCGTCGAAGACGATCATGACAGTCGTGTGCTGATTGAGCATTTGCTCAAAAATAAAAATTATCAAGTCACCGTCGCCGAAGATGGCATTGAGGCTCTGATTCATTTGGGGCGGAGTCATTTTGATCTTATTATTTCGGATGTGGATATGCCCAATCTGGATGGTTTTAAGTTGCTTGAAATGATTCATCAAAAAGGCATTCACTCGCCGATTTTGTTTCTGACCGGCCGCACTTCCGGGGAAGATGAATCCAAGGGGTTGGGTCTCGGCGCGACGGATTATATGGGTAAACCGATTCGCAAAGATGTTTTGCTTTTGAGAGTGCGAAACATCCTGGAAAAGGAGGCCGTATGATCAGCGGCGGCTTTTTCGAAACCGAGACGCAGGCCAAAATCCGGTGTGTGGAATCGATCGTTTTCGTGTTAGCGACGGTGGGGCTGGTCGCTTTTTTCTCGATCTTAGCGGTTTATCTTTTCAAAAAAATTCAAATGGATATTTTTTTTCAAATCAAACATTTTAATAAGAAAATTTTTATTCCGGATCGCGTATTTTTCGAAAAATACAGCGACAAAAGCGTTCTGACCGAACAAGATTTGATCAAAATCTCCGAAGATGAGGAATTTATGGATCATTTGATGCAGAAGGAAAGCGATTATCACGAGAATCTCGTGAAGATCGTCCATGCTATAAAGCATTTAAAATTTGTCAGTAAGAGTGCGTCTGTTTTGACGCTCTTGATCGTGTTCGCGGGTATATTTTTGATCAAAAAAGTGTTTCATCAATTTTAATTAAGGAGGCTCCTATGGCTATTATCAAAGAAGAGATTCGCTTGGTGGTGGTGGACGATGACCCGATTATTTTGGACGTTTTTTCGAAGATGATTAAACAGGTTCGGTATCATGCCGACTTTTTTATATCGCCGACGGAAGCTTTGGAGACGATCATGGCTCATCCGAAGCGTTACAACTTGATGATCACCGATATTTGCATGCCGCAAGACGATGGAATTGCCTTCGCCAAGAAAGTGCGCGCGGCCAATCCCGATCTTCCCGTCATGTTCATGACCGGCGGGGCGACCCCTGAAAAAAAAGAGGAGGCTTTGAGCTTGGGACGCGTGACCTTTCTTGAAAAGCCTTTCCCGTTGATACAAGTTTTGGGAGAAAATATCGCCCTTTTTATTGAAAATAAGTAACCCTCCAGCTTTTCCTCCCTTATTGTTAAAAAAATATTTGAAAGGAAAAACGACCCCTTGTCGTCTAGTATAGGGGAGGAGACCTTATGCAAAGAGCCAGACAGATACTAAAAAGTCGTTTTGGGTACGAAGAGTTTCGCTTGGATCAGGAGAATGCCATCCAGGCGGTTCTGAATAAAAAAGACGCCTTGGTGTTAATGCCTACCGGCGGCGGCAAGTCGCTTTGCTACCAGATCCCGGCGCTTTTATTTGACGGACTGACGGTGGTGATTTCTCCACTGATTTCACTCATGCGGGATCAAGTCAGCGCGCTCAAACTCAACGATATCCCTTCTGCTTTTTTAAATTCCACGCTGACGGATCGGGAGCAGTCGGAAATTTTAGCGGCGGTACGGAAAAAAGAGATCAAGCTGCTCTATCTGGCGCCGGAGCGGTTTTTTGCGCAGGACGCGCTGTTTCTTGATTTTTTAAAATCCATCGATGTTTCTTTGTTTGCGATTGACGAAGCGCATTGCATCTCCCAGTGGGGGCATGATTTTCGTCCGGAGTATTTGAAGCTCTCGGCGTTCAAACGGCATTTTCCTTCCGTGCCCGTGATCGCGCTCACCGCGACCGCCGATACGCTTACCCGCAAAGACATTCTTGAGAAACTCAATTTAAACCGACCCGAAGTGTTTGTATCGAGTTTTGACCGAAAAAATATCCATTATTTTATCCGTCCCAAGCAAGAGAGTCGTCAAAAACTCTTGGATTATCTGGAAAAACACCGGGAAGATTCGGGGATTATTTACGCGTTGTCCCGGCAGTCGGTCGATGATTTGGCCAAGGAGCTTGAGAAGAGGGGCTTTTCGGTGAAGCCTTATCACGCGGGATTGGATAAAGACGATAGAGATGAACATCAGGATCTTTTCATCCAAGATAAAATCAAAATTATCGTCGCGACCATCGCGTTTGGGATGGGCATCGACAAATCCAATGTGCGTTATGTGATTCACATGGACATGCCGAAAAACATCGAAAGTTATTACCAGGAAACCGGTCGCGCCGGCCGTGACGGTTTAAAAAGCGAAGCGATTCTCTTTTACAGTCAAGGCGATGTGATGAAACTTAGAAAGTTCGCCCAAATCGAAGGCAATCCCCGCCAAACTGAGATTTTGACGCGAAAACTAAGCCAGATGGTTCGTTTTTGCGAGAATAAAACCTCCTGCCGGCGGAAACATCTTCTGAATTATTTTGGTGAAAATTATCCGGATACCTGCGGTTCCTGCGACGCGTGTTTAACCGAATACGAAAAAGCGGACGGCACCGCGGAAGCCCGGATGGCTTTGTCGGCGGTTTTGACTTTGCGCGGTCGTTACGGTGTCAATTATGTGATCGATTTTTTGCGTGGCTCCAAGTCCGCCAAAATGAGAGAGGCCGATACCAAGCTTGCCGGCTACGGCTCGGGCGCGTCCATCAGCAAGGAAAAATGGCGCAGTCTTTTTTATGAGCTCATTGAGAGGGGCTATTTGGCTCAGCAAGGAGACGAATACCCCATTGTCAAATTCACCGAGAAAAGTGAATCCGTTTTGAACGGCGAAGAAAAGATCATGCTTGTCCAATTTGTTTCTCAGGCTCAGGCGGTGGTTGTGGAGCTCCCGCACGAAGAGGAGCTTTTCACCAAGCTCAAAGCGCTTCGTTTTGACATGGCGCGCGCGGCCGGAGTGCCGGCGTACGTGATTTTTTCCGACGCGACCTTGTTGGAGCTGGCGACGTATCTGCCGCAGGAAATGCCGGATCTTTTGCGTATTTCCGGTTTCGGGGAAACAAAACTCGCCCGTTACGGCGAACCGTTTTTGAAGGTCGTCGTGAATTATTGCCGGGAAAGGGAGCTGGCCTCAAAAATCCACCAAAAAAAAGATAAAAGAATCAAACTTCGGAGCGCGACCTCATGAAAATCACCCGTTTGAATGAGCTTATCGAGGAAGGGAAACTTAAAAAAGGCCGCTGGGAATTAACGCCCCAGCATGAACTCCAATACCGGTCTCAAGGTTTGGAGGAAGAAATAAAATTGAAGGGCGCTTTGGTGGCCGCGGAGCCCGAAGCGCTCGTGATCGCCGTCACGGAAAAACAGTCGGATCAAAAAATCGTGACCAGTCTAGTCAAGCTCTCCGGAACCTGGAAAGCCAATTCTAAAAATCAACTGGTGTTTGAAGTGGCCAGGGAAAGCGGCAGAAATGACGTGCTGACTTTTTCGGGCGGCTGGAAAATCAATCAACATCAAGAATTGATTTATTCCTATCGCCGCCAGGATTTAAAAACAAAAACCAAGGCTGTTCAGGAATTGGCCTTTCAAGGGGTCTGGGAAATTTCCGACAAAAACGCGATCACCTATGTTCTCGGAGGAGACTCGGATTCGGCGTTTCGGTTTCGCGGCACGTTTCAGACCCAGTCAATCTATGCCAAAAAAGGGGAGATTCGCTATCAAGCCGGCGTGGAGGTGAATGGAAAAAGAAAAAATCAAACCATTCTTTTATTTGGAAAATGGAAGATTTCGCGGGATTTCAGCCTGTTTTTTGAAATGGAATACGAGAATGGTGTCAAAAAATCCATCGCCTTTGGCGGAACCTACGCGCTGACGGAGGATTCCGAGATTGCCGTGACACTCAAGAACGAAGAAGGAAAATCTCTGGGCGTGGAGCTTGTCTTAACAAAGGACTTTTTTGGGAAGGACGGACAGGTTTTTTTGAGGCTTCAAAAGAACGTCGAAGAGTCCAGGGTGGAGGTGGGGACGAAGTTTCGCTGGTAAAATATTTTTAAATTTTTCTTTTCTTTTAAAAATTTTGGAGTAGACTAACCATCTTATTGACACGCTGAATTTTTCCGACCCGCTTCGAAGTCAAGCGGAGGAATCGGAAAAGGCGGGGGACCCAAAAAGGGACGAATAGTCCTGGGGGCGAATCCACCACAAGAACGACGGTGGACGGGCAACAAAGCCCGAGCCCGACAGCTAACCTCGTAAGCTCATCGAAAAAGGAGCCAAACCAAAGAGCGGCGCTCTTTGGTTTTTTGTTTTTATGACAACAAACTCTAAGCCAACGCTTTCCAAGAAAATCCGCCACGCGGTGCTGGGGAAAGCGCGTAGCCCGCTCGATCATTCCGTATTTCACAATCTAGCATTAATGGCTTTTTTTGCTTGGGTGGGTCTGGGGGCGGATGGATTGTCCTCTTCTTGTTACGGGCCCGAGGAAGCTTTTCTGGCTCTGCAAGGGCACACCTATTTAAGTATTTTTGTGGCTCTTGGCTCCGCACTCACGGTGCTCTTAATCAGCGCCAGCTATTCCCAAATCATCGAGCTTTTCCCCACCGGTGGCGGAGGGTATCTGGTGGCTAGTAAATTGCTTTCGCCTCATCTGGGACTCATTTCCGGTTGCGCGCTTTTAATCGATTATGTGCTGACCATCTCCATTTCGATCGCCAGCGGCGCGGACGCTATCTTTAGTTTTTTACCGGCGGAGTGGTTATCATTTAAGCTTGGTTTCGCGATTTTTGGCGTGCTTCTTCTCATGCTTATGAATATGCGCGGCGTCAAAGAGTCTATTGTGCCGCTAGTGCCGATTTTTTTAATTTTTGTCGCGACGCACACCTTTGTTATTGTTTACGCGCTTTTTTTTAAACACACCACCGGATTTACCGCGTTGGCTCACGCGACAGTGGCGGATGTTCATGCCACGCGTTCCGAGCTAGGACTCTTTGGAATGCTCTTTTTGATTTTACGCGCCTATAGCATGGGAGCCGGTACTTTTACCGGAATTGAAGCGGTTTCCAATGGTCTTCCGATTTTAAGGGAGCCGAAAGTGCAAACCGGAAAGCGCACGATGCGCTACATGTCCTTTTCACTCGCGTTTATGGTGATGGGATTGATGCTGGCCTATCTTTTGTTTGGAGTTCAGGCGGAACATGGCAAAACATTGAACGCGGTGCTTTTGGGGCGACTCACCGAAGGGTGGGGATCGATGGGGCGTGGATTTATTTTGGTGACGCTGGTGTCGGAGGCGATGCTTCTTTTTATCGCGGCGCAAGCCGGTTTTCTAGACGGTCCGCGGGTTTTATCTAGCATGGCGCTCGACCGTTGGTTTCCCACGAAGTTCGCGACACTTAGCGATCGCCTGGTCGCTCAAAATGGAGTAATTTTAATGAGTGTCGCCGCCTTGGCAACGCTTATTTTTACCGGAGGCTCGGTTCGATTTTTGGTGGTTCTTTATAGCATCAACGTTTTTATTACTTTTTGTTTGTCTCAGCTGGGCATGGTTCGGCATTGGTGGATGGAGCGTTCCAAGGTCAAGGGTTGGCAGGGAAAACTTCTGATCAACGGAGCGGGTCTGGCGCTCACCTCGTTTATTTTGGTGTCGGTTGTGATTTTAAAGTTTCATGACGGGGGCTGGATCACCATTTTTATTACAGGCTCTTTGGTGATCGTGGCGCTCGTGATCAAGAAGCATTATTTGGGGACGGCGAAACTCTTGCGCCGCCTGAACTCCCTGCTCCAAGAAGCGGCGCTGACCTCTGTTTCGGGAGACCGGGAAGCGCTGAAAAAGCCCTTGGAACCTTCCGCCAAAACCGCGGTACTGCTGGTGAATGGATTTAATGGTCTGGGACTTCACACGCTTTTTAATGTGATCCGGCTTTTTGGCAAAGAATTTCGTAATTTTGTTTTTGTGGAAGTGGGTGTCGTGGATGCCGGAAATTTTAAAGGTGCCGATGAAGTGGGGCATTTGCGGCATTCGATTCAAAAAGATGTGGATCGTTATGTTCATTTTATGCATCGGCAAGGGTATCACGCGGAAGGCCTGTCTTTTATTGGCATTGACGTGATTCAGGAAGCCGAACGGATTATTCCGGAAGTTTTAGGGCGTTTTCCAAACGCGGTGTTTTTCGGGGGACAGCTGGTATTTCCTGAAGAGTCCTTATTGACCAAGTGGCTCCACAATCACACGGTTTTTGCGCTTCAACGGCGCTTTTATCAGCAAGGCATTCCTTTTGTGATTCTTCCTATTCGTGTTTAGTGGGGGCTCAAGGCAATTCAAGCATTTCTTCAAAATCTATAAAAACCCTTAATCCTCATAAATTATCCCCCATTTAATTTATATAACTTTATTAATTTCAAATACTTATGATATAAATAATAACGCATTTTTGTTTGCTTCGGCCTAGGAACTAACGTATACTATTAATTAATAGGACTTAATTTTGATTAAATTAAGAATGAGGGTTCAGTATGGTTGATTCAAAGCTATTTCCGCAAGTTGTCTTGATCGTAGACGACGATGCGAATGTTTTAGACGTCATGAAGCGGCATTTGGAGATTGATGGTTATGGCGTGATTGGGCTTCAATCCGCGCGCGACATTGAAGAAACAATAAAAAAAACAACCTTGTTGGCGGTGCTTTTGGACTTAGGGCTTCCGATGGTCGATGGCTTCCAAATTCTCCAAAAAATAAAAAGCATCAAACCAAATCTTCCGGTCATTATTGTGACAGGTCGCCATGAGGAGCAGGAAGCCAGACGCGCTTTTGAGCTGGGTGCTTGGGACTATGTGACCAAGCCCATTGATTTTAATTATCTTAAAAATATTTTAAGAACCCAGTCTCCTTAAGGAGAAAGTCCTATGAAGTTAAGACAAAAAACATTTGCTATCGCCAGCGCCATTGTGATCAGCATGTTTTTAGTTTTATTCCTCGTATTGGGCACGTTACTCCTTAGGACATTTCGTTTGGCTGAAAAGGAAGAGGTTTCTTCGGAGGCCAAGCAGGCGCTCAAGGCCATTGAAGAAACGGCTAAAGAATTTAGCGAGCGTTTCGCCGATTGGTCGAGTTGGGACGATGCCCAACAGTTTATTTTAGACAAAAACGCTACTTTCATCGAAACCAATTTGAACGATGAATCCGTCTACGGCGCCCTCAAACTTAACTTGATGATTTTTACGGACGCCGCCGGGCAGATTGTCTATCAAGCCCAGTACGATCCCCAGGGTCATAAAAAAGATGTCGACGAATCACTGCTAAAGGAACATTTTTCGGGGAGCGCTTTACTTCGCCCTAGAGCGGGGGACGGAAAAAATTTTTACGGTATTTTGAATTTTTCCGAAGGCCCGCTTCTGGTTTCCTATCGGCCGATTTTAAACAGTAAGGGGGAGGGCTCTTCTTCCGGCACTTTGATCACGGGCAGACGCTTGGATGAGGCTCAAATCCGACGCCTTTCTAATTTCACAGAACTTGATTTTTCGGTGTACTCAACCCATGGGGACGCCCAGAAATCTCTTCCCGCGGATATCACATGGGCGCTTAAAAATTTTTCAGATAGAACCAAAGTGATTCCGCAGTTTTTGAGCCAAGAGCAGATCGCCGCCTACACACAAATTCCCGATATTTACGGAGATTTTGGTTTGGTTTTGAAAATTACCCGCTATCCTCAAATGTATGTGCAGGGTCGAAACAGCCTCTATTCGTTTCTTTTGTCGCTGGTGTGCATCGGCGTATTTTTTGTCGTCGTATCCGTATTTGTTCAAGATCGAATTATTTTGAAGCCGCTTTTGAGGCTGAATCGCGACGTTCAAAAAATACAAATGGGGAACAAAATTTCCGATCGCGTGCATGTCTCCGGAAGCGACGAAATTTCCAGTCTCGCTCTGTCCATCAACGGGATGCTCACTTCTATTGAAGGGGCTCACAATCAACTTTTGCAATCCCAAAAAATGGATATGATCGGCACCTTGGCCGGAGGCATCGCGCACGATTTGAACAATCAGTTGACGCCGGTGCTCGGCTATGTGGATTTGGTCAGAAGCCAATTGGATCCCAAAAGCGTTTTAGCGGATAATTTGCTTCAAGCCCAAAAATCCGCCGAACATTGCGTGCAAATGATCGAGCGCCTCAAAAACATCAGCCGTCCGGGATCTTCCGAAAAGAAATTTATAAAAATAAACACCGTGATCGAAGAATTAAAGCCTCTTTTGCATGATGTGATTCCTTCCACCATCAAAGTTGAGATTGAATGTGAAAAAGGACTTTGGCCGGTACTTGCCAATACCAGTGAGCTTCATTCGGTGATTATGAATCTGGCGACGAATGCCAGAGACGCTCTTATCAACAGAAGTGGCCAAATGGCGATCAAGGCGTATAACACCCAAAAAGAAAAGCCCTACGTTTGTCTTCAGGTGGAAGATAACGGTTGCGGCATTTCACCGGCGGATTTACCGCATATCTTTGAGCCGTTTTATACCAAAAAAACAAAAGGGGGAACCGGACTGGGTCTAGCGATGGTATTTCGCGTGGTCAAAAATTACGGAGGCGAGGTGGAAGTGCAAAGCCAAGAAGGAAAGGGCACCGTTTTTCGGCTTTATTTTCCCGCGAACCCCAAGGCGATTCTCACACCGGAGTACATCCTTGATGAAAGCATCGCCATGCCTCATGGAAATCATGAAACCATTTTATTTGCCGATGATGAAGAAGCGCTTCGTCATGTCGGGCGCTCTTTTCTGGAGCGGTTAGGCTATAAGGTGCTTTTGGCTCGAGACGGGGAAGAGGCACTACAAATTTATCACCAAAAAGAAAATGAAATCAGCGCCGTTATTTTGGATATGACGATGCCTAAGATGAGCGGGAAAGAAGCGCTCAAGAAAATTTTAGAGATGAACTCCAAAGCCAAGGTGATTACCGCCAGCGGCTACACCTCCGAGGGCAATGCCAAAGATTTGATTCAGGCGGGCGCTAAAGATTATCTGGCGAAACCCTTTACTATTTTACCGTTTGCCCAAAAATTGCGTCACGTGTTGGATCATTAAGGAGAAAAGCCATGCTCGACCTACTCTTAAGAAAATACCAGTTGATGGATTTGTTGGTTCGGCTTTTTGTGATCACGGGACTGGGCTTTGGCGGGTTTTTCTGGTTTATCAAGGAATGGGCGCAGTACCGGGCGCTTCGCTTGGCCGTTTCGATCGAGATACAGCTTTTTAACCGGAACTGTTTTGCCGGAGACAAAGCTTTTTTTGAGAAGTATAAAGATCTGGATCGTCTGCATGGGTATCATCTTTTGGAAATGTACGAGGACGCGCATTTCCGGGAACAATTATTGAAAAAAGAAGTGAACTACTACAAAGAAATTACCGAAATCGTCAAGAAATTAAGAATTTTAAGAACGTATAAGCGCGCCGGCGTCGTGATAGGCATTTTGTCGGTGCCGGTATTTCTTTTGGTATTTAGAATTTTCCTGGCTTTTATTTTTTAGCGGGGGAGTGATGGCGATTAATCCTGATGATATCCGGATCGCGGTGGTGGATGACGAAAAAGTCATCCTGGACGTATTTTCGTCGCTTTTAACCCAAGCGCATTACCACGCGGATTTTTTTAATAATCCGCAGGAAGCTTATCAAGCGATCGCGGCGCATCCGGATCGTTACGATTTGGTGATCACCGATATTTCCATGCCCCAAGAAGACGGCGTCGCCTTCGCCAAAAAAGTCCGATCCAATTTCCCCAGAAAAATTCCTTTTATTTTTATGACAGGATACGCTTCTGAGGAAAAAAGAAAAGAAGCCCTGGCATTAGGCCGCGTGGATTTTCTAAACAAACCTTTCATTCTCATGGAAGTCGTTCATAAGGCCATCGTTAGCCTCCTGGAAAGCTCTTAGTAAACTGCTATTTGAGTTTGACAATCTCCGATGTTCGCGTGTATATTGTCCTCACGAAAAGGCCGTCGGCTTTTCTCACAAATATTGAACCCTAGAGGAAGGAATCCCTAATGAAGAAGTTTACACTTGGCTTGACGGTGTTCTTTGGTTTGGCTCTGATTGTCGCCGGTTGCGCTAAAAAGGTGACCAATGACGCCAGCCTTAATACCACGACAGGATTTGATTCGCTTTCCACGACTGAAGAATTGACTCAGCTTCCCCAAACCTCCGGCATGGCACAGCAGGCCGCGACCACCGAAGCGCTTCCAGTCGAAGCTTCTCCGGTGACGCAAAGTGCTTCCGCGGAAACAGCAACAGCTTCTACAGAGGGGATGAGCCGCGAAAAACAGATTCAAACCGCGCTGAAAAATGCAGGTCTTTACAACGGCTCTATTGATGGAAAGATTGGCCCTGGTTCCAAGCGGGCGATTATTGCTTTCCAAAAGAGCAATGGACTGAAGGCTGACGGGAAAGTCGGAGCCAAGACTTGGGCAGCTCTAGAGCCCTACGTGAATGGAGCTCCCGCTGTTTCCACGACTACTCCCACTGAGCAACAGTAAGAACTAGCGTTTTAAGCTTTTCCTCCCGCCCTTTCGAGGGCGGGATTTTTATTTGTCCTGCCCATACCGAATCCCTGGCGTTAATCGATGAACTTGTGTAAAATGATCAAAGAAAGGAATACCCCATGCTAAAAAAAGCCTTCTTAGCCGCCATGATTTCCACCACTCTTTTTATTTCATTCGCCTCTCAAGTATTTGCTGAAAAAGCGGTTGCGATTGTCCAGGGAACGACTGGCCAGTCATTGATTGTGGGAAAAGTTTATTTTGAAGATACTTCCGGAGGGCTTAAGGTGAACGCCGATCTTGTGTCACTTCCCGCGGGAAAACATGGGTTTCACATTCATGAATTTGGCGATTGTTCGGATCAGGCAAAGGCCGCCGGCGGACATTTTAATCCGGATGGCGCGCATCACGGGTTTTTGCCTAAAGACGGTCTTGAAAATGCTCATGCGGGTGATTTGGGCAATATCGAAATCGCTAAAGACGGCACGGGAAAGTTAGAGACGACAATTCCGGGTCTGGCTTTGAGCACTGGCAAGCACAATGTGGCCGGCCGAGCAGTCATCGTTCATGAAAAAGAAGATGATTTTGGACAGCCTGTCGGAAATGCCGGAAGTCGCATTGGCTGCGGTTCCATTCAAATCACTGGAAAATAAAACCAAACAATGAATTGGCTAATCCCATTAGCCGTGCCCCAAGATGACGGCATCTCTCTATCCTCGTTCGTCATTTTTTCCGCAATCATCGGTGTTTTAACCGCCTTTTTTCTCTACCGCGCCGCGCAGGCCAGAAAAGAACTTCACTTGGATGTGCCGGTGTCGTCCAAAGACTCCGGCCTCGAAGGCGCCCGTCCGGCGCTGCGTGAAAAAATCGAGAAAATAGCGATTCTTTCCAAAGATCCTCAAACGGCGATGAACGAACTGTCTAAAATCGTCGAAGAAGAAACTCAGGAACGCGTCAAAGACATCAAACAAGAATATTCCGTAAAATACCAGGTGGTTCTGCAGGAAAAAAACCGTGAAGTGGATAGCGTCAAACGCGAATTTCATTCCATTAAGCAAAAATATCAGGAAGTGGAAAAACGTTATCAAAAAGCGGACTCCGAGAAAAAAACCACGGAGGCGGTAGTACGCAGTATTGCCGAAGGTCTGGTGGTGGTGAATCAAAAAGGGGAAGTGCTTTTAATGAATCCCTCCGCCGAAAAGATTTTGGGAGTACAAAGAGAAAAAAAAGTGGGACAGCCTCTCCTGGAAGATGTCGGAGACGAACTCATGGTTTCCATGAGCCGGCCGGCGGTGCCTGGCAGTGACGACAAGGTGGTGGAGTACACGAGTAAAAATGAAAACGTAAAGAAAATCATTCGTTCTTCCAGCGCGGTAATTCAAAACGAAGACGGGCAAACCATCGGAATGGTCAATATCTTGACCGATGTGACCAAGCAGAGAGAGTTGGATGAAGTAAAGAGTAAATTCGTTTCCAACGTGACGCATGAGCTCCGTACGCCAATTGTGGCCATGCAAAAGGCGATTTCCATTCTTCAAACCCACGCGGCGGGGTCTTTGACCGAAAATCAGGCGAATTTTGTGGATATTGTTTCAAGAAATCTGGCGCATCTGAATCGTTTGGTGGAAGATCTTTTGGATATTGCCAAAATCGATTCGGGAAAAATGCGCATCAAGGCGGTGCCGGGACGGCTGGACAAAGCGATTCATGACGCGTGTGACATGCTAGACACATGGGCGCGTTCAAAAAATATTCAAATCATCCGGAATCTCGATAGAAATTTCCCCGACATCGCTTTTGACGCGGGGAAGATCGTTCAGGTCATGAATAACCTGATAGGAAATGCCATTAAATTTACGCCATCTGGTGGTAAAATAACAGTTCAGAGTTCTTTTAGTCCGGATGGCCGTTTTGTGCAAGTTAGCGTCTCGGACAACGGTATCGGGATCGCGAAAGAAAATATTTCAAAGCTTTTTGGACGTTTCCAGCAGTTTGGAGACCAGCAAGGGATTGGCGGGACGGGTCTAGGCTTGTCCATTTCTAAAGAAATTGTAGAACGGCACGGCGGACAAATTTCCGCTGAAAGCCATGAGGGTAAGGGAGCGACACTTACGTTTACCTTGCCCATCAAACAACAACGACTCACGGGAGGTTAAGGAGTTATGTCGGACGCGCTGCGTTTGCTTTTTATCGATGATCAACCTGACTTTCTGACGACAATGACTTTTTGGATGAAGTCTAAGGGATATGAAGTCGTGACGGCGCCGGACGGACAAACCGGTTTTGATATCGTGGCTACCGGTGGCGTGGACATCGTGTTTTGCGATTTTAAAATGCCGGGTTTAAACGGCATTGAGACGATCAAAAAAATCCGTGAGATCAATAAACACATTCCGGTGGTATTGGTCACTGCGCACGCGGATGACATCATGATTAATGAGATGAAAAATTTGAATATCTCCGGCTTTTTCTCAAAAATGGGCGAGTTTGACGAGTTGGAGCAGGTGCTGGAAGTCGTAATCCGGAGTTTGAAGAGGGCTAAGAAATAGCGGATAGCGCAGAGCGTTTAGCGGATAGGAAAAGATAAAATAAGATGAGAGAAAAGAATAATTTTTATAAATTTATTTTAGTTCGTCTACCCGCTATACGCTATACGCTATACGCTTTCCTTTTTTTAGCTTTTATTTTTTCCCAGTCTAATCTTTTCGCCAATGAAGATACGGTCTCGATCGGAGTCGTGGCGCCGCTCACCGGAGATCAAGCGTATATCGGTATCGGTGTCCGTCAGGGCGCTCAAATGGCTATTGAAGACTCCAATGTCAAAGGCCCGGTATTTGGCGACAGCAAATTAAAACTCATCGCGTTGGACGACCAACACAATCCCACCCAGGCCGTATTGGCGGCCAATAAACTTATCGCGGATCCGGAAGTGCTTGGCGTTGTCGGCCATTTTAATTCCAGCTGCACAAAAGCCGCTTCTTCGATTTATCATGAGGCGCGTTTGGTGCAGGTGACGCCCGCTTCGACCAATCCCGAAATTTCCCGCCAAGGTTTTGATACTTTTTTCAGGGTGTGCGCGACCGATGATGTGCAGGCGCCCGCCGCCGCGGATTTCGCGCTTCACAAATTGGGTGTTAAAAAAATAGTGATCGTGGATGATCAAACAACTTATGGAAAAGGACTCGCCAATGAATTTGAAAAAAAATTCAAGGCGATGGGCGGTGTGGTGTTGCGGCATGATGGTATTACGCAAGGTGAGAAAGATTTCACGCCGCTTTTAACGAAAATCAAGTCTTTGAGCCCGGAGCTTATTTTTTACGGTGGCGTTTATCCGGAATTAGCGCTCTTACTCAAGCAATCCAAAAAAATCGGCCTGGGCGCTACTTGGCTCGGGGGCGATGGGATTTTTGATGTCACGCTGATCAAGCTGGCGTCTCCGGAGCTGGCTCAAGGTGTTTATTCTACGATGCTTGGCGTGGATCCGCATTCCTTGCCTCAAGCCCAGGATTTTGTGTCGCGTTATGAGGCGCGTTACGGAGAGATTGGGTCTTTCTCGGCCTACGCGTATGACGCGACCAATGCTTTGATTGAATCCATACGCCGTGCCGGAAAAAAAGACCGACAAGCGGTTTTGGAACAGATGCGTTTAACCAAAGATTTTGCCGGTGTCTTGGGGACGCTTAACTTTGACTCCAAAGGCGACGCGATCGGAAAAAGCGTCGGTATCTTTAAAGTCGAAGACGGCAAATTTAAATTCATCGAAGAAGTGAAGCCCGCGTAAAACTTGGGTCCTGACTTTCAGTTATTCCTGCAACAACTTCTAAACGGCCTCACGATCGGCATGGTGTACGCGCTGATCGCGCTCGGCT
Organism: Candidatus Omnitrophota bacterium; assembly: GCA_023247915.1. Taxonomy (GTDB): domain Bacteria; phylum Omnitrophota; class Gorgyraeia; order 2-02-FULL-51-18; family 2-02-FULL-51-18; genus JAHFFN01. The sequence continues at coordinate 6,731 of JAHFFN010000019.1, read as the reverse complement.
ACACGATGGTGTATGGAATTATCCAGCTGATTAATTTCGCGCATGGGGAAATTTTTATGGTGGGCGCCTACTTGGGGCTGACCGCCATCGGGATCGCCGCGCTTTTAGGAGCGGCCGTTCCGTGGTGGGCTGTAATTATTTTTGTTTTTTTATTCGCGGCGGCCGGATCGGCGCTTCTTGGCGGACTGATCGAAAAAACAGCCTACAAACCTCTGCGGGGTTCTCCTAAATTGACGGCGCTGATCACTTCGATCGGCGTTTCTTTTTTTCTGCAAAATGCCGTGATGTTGATTTACGGCGCCCGCGAACAAAATGTCCCGGAAATTTTACCTGCCAAGCAATGGGACGTGGCGGGGATCTCAATTTCATTGATTCAGCTTGTGATTTTCGGTGTTTCGGTGAGTCTCATGGTTTTTTTAACCTGGTTTATTAAAAATACCCGGATGGGGAAGGCGATGCGCGCACTTTCCGAAAATCCGGAGGCCGCGCGACTGGTGGGAATTCCGGTGAATCGTGTGATCCGGACGACATTCATGATGGGATCGGCGTTGGCCTCGGTGGCGGGAGTGTTGTTCGCTTTAAATTATGGCAGTGTCAATTTTCATGACGGGTATTTGGCGGGACTCAAGGCATTTACGGCGGCGGTGTTCGGAGGGATCGGAAGTATCCCGGGCGCGATGCTGGGCGGCATTCTTCTTGGGGTTTTTGAAGGGTTGGGAGCCGGTTATTTGTCCTCCGAGTGGAAAGATGTTTTTGCGTTTTTAATTCTAGTGATCGTTCTTATTTTCAAACCTTCCGGCATGCTCGGTGAAAATGTCCCCGAAAAAGTTTAAATTCGCATTTCTTTTCATCGCGATTCTTCTTTTCCCAGTTTTTGATAGAAATGCCTATCACATGGACTTGGCGACCAATGTGGCGCTCTACGGGCTTTTGGCGATGGGGCTCAATGTGGTGGTCGGTTTCGCGGGACTTTTAAATCTGGGCTATGCCGCTTTTTTTGGAATCGGCGCTTACACCTATGCGCTTTTAAATCTCTATTGTCATTGGCCTTTCTGGTTGGGACTGCCGGCGGCGGGCTTGGTCTCGATGTTTTTTGGATTTTTGATCGGGATTCCTTCTATACGCGTGCGCGGGGATTATCTGGCGATCACGACGTTGGGATTTGGCGAGATTGTCCGCATTGTTTTTAATAATTGGGATGAAGTCACGGGAGGCCCTAACGGCCTTTTGGGCATTGCCAGACCGAGCATTGGATCCTGGCATTTTTCGGTGAATGCCACGCCTTATTTTTATTTGGTTTTTATTTTAGTGGTGTTGACGGCATTTTTTCTTTACCGGATCAGTGATTCCAAGATTGGGCGGGCGCTGGTTGCCATTCGCGAGGATGAACTAGCCGCTTCTTGCATGGGGATTCCGACACTGCAGGTAAAACTCATCGCTTTTGGCATCAGTTCTTTTATCGCGGGACTGGCCGGATGTATTTTTGCCGCTAAACAAACCATTATTACGCCTGATAGTTTTGATTTTGTGCTTTCAGTGTTGATTTTGGCGATGGTGGTCTTGGGTGGGATGGGAAATCTCTGGGGAGCGGTTCTTGGGGCGGTGGTGCTTGGCGCTTTACCCGAACTCTTGAGGGAATTTGCCGCGTACCGGATGCTTATTTTTGGACTTTTGATGATTTTGATGATGATTTTCCGCCCCCAAGGGATCTTGGGAGGATCTCTCATCAAGCGTGAGCTTGCCAAGCGGCAGAAAGATGAGACCGATGCCACTGCTTGAATTAAGCGGAGTTTCCAAGCGCTTCGGAGGCGTTTCCGCGCTTCGAAATATTCATTTTTTTATCGAAGAATCAGAGATTGTGGGGCTCATTGGCCCCAACGGCGCTGGGAAAACGTCCTTTTTTAATTGCGTCACGGGTCTTCTGCCGATTGATGAAGGGGAGATTATTTTTGGCAAGGAAGAGACACGGCTGGACGGTCTCTCAGCCGATAAGATTTTAACCAAGGGCATCGCGAGGACGTTTCAAAATCTAAGAATTTTTAAAAATATGACAGTTTTGGAAAATGTCGCGATCGGATTTCACGCGCGCGCCAAGGCCGGGCTTTTTGATGCTTTTTTAAATACACGCAGACATCGCGCCGAAGAAAAAAGAATTTTTGAAAAGAGCCGGGTGCTTCTGGAATTTCTTGGGTTGCGGGAAAAGGGCAATGAAATCGCCGGTTATTTGGATTATGGCAGCCAAAAACGCCTTGAAATCGCGCGTGCTCTGGCTTGTGAACCCAAATTGCTGCTCTTGGATGAGCCTGTCGCGGGGATGAACCCTCAAGAAAAAGAAGAAATCGTGAAGCTGATTCGCAAGATCCGCGAAAAAAAAATAGCGGTACTTTTGATTGAGCATGATATGAAAGTGGTGATGCCGCTGTCGGATCGTATCGTGGTCATGGACGACGGCGAGAAAATTGCCGAAGGACTTCCCGCGGAGATCCAAAAAAATCCGCGTGTGATCCAAGCGTATTTGGGGGAAGTCTAGTTATGTTGGAGCTCAAACATGTCTACACGCGTTACGGGAAAGTGGAATGCTTAAAAGGAATCAGCCTTCAAATCAACCGCGGTGAAATCGTGGCGCTTTTGGGAGCCAACGGCGCCGGAAAAACCACGGTGCTTAAAACCATCTCCGGCTTGATTCATCCGGCTACCGGCGAAGTGCTGCTCGACGGAAAATCCATTGTCGCCAAAACACCTGAAGAAATCGTGCGACTGGGCATCGCGCATGTGCCGGAAGGACGAAAGATTTTTCAGCGCCTCAATGTGCTTGAAAACCTGGAGCTTGGCGCTTTTGTGAGAAATGATACTCACGAGATTCAAAAAGACCTCGAGCAGATTTTTTCTATTTTTCCGCTACTTAAAAGACGTTTAAAGCAAAAGGCGGGTACTTTGTCCGGGGGAGAGCAGCAAATGCTCGCAATTGGGCGGGGGCTGATGTCGCGGCCCTCCATTCTCCTTTTGGATGAGCCGTCCTTGGGGTTGGCGCCGATACTGGTGTCCTCGATCTTTAAAATGATTGATCAGGTGCATCAACAGGGGAAAACCATTCTTTTGGTGGAGCAAAACGCGAGGATGGCGTTAAAAATCGCCAGTCGTGCCTATGTGCTTGAGATCGGACAAATCGCGATGGAAGGCCGCGCGGAGGATTTGCAGGATAATCCAGTGGTGCAGGACGCTTACTTAGGCGGCGGGTAGACCCGCTAATCGACTTTCTTTTTCAAGACAAACTGTAGCTTGCCTGTCTTATCAATCGTGATATCCAAAATATTGTCCTGAAGCGCTTTTTTGTGTTTTTTGCACAAAAGCACAGGAAACATTTCTTCCGGCATCGGAATCACATTGGTGACGGTCTCAATTTCAACCGACTCTCTTGAGCCGCACACGGAACAAATTTTTTCTAGCATATTTCTACACCCTCTGGCTTTATTCTAACGGGTTGCCTACACAAATCCAGTATTTTTTGATACAATACCCGCTATTATGACAACGCATCGATCTCTCAATAAATTGGAATTCAAAGCGCATATGAGCATCCACAATATGGTGGAAGTGGCTCCTGAAAAAAAGCCCAAATCGGGGCATTACACCCGGGATCGCTTTGGAAAAATCCTTCCTCTGAAAACGGTTGAAAAAGAAAATGGCAAAAGTTAATTTTTCACGGCGCTTGGTCGCTTTGACGTTGCTGGGCGCAGTATTTTTTACTTCTCCGAAGGTTTGGGCCGCGCCGAAAGGAACGAATATCTCAATCGACAGTGAAAAGTCAGAACTTTTTTCGGATGATGAGAAAAAGCCCGCTAAAAAAGAACAGCTTTCTCTTTACCAAATCGAACCGGCTGCCAAGGATTTTGATGAAAACGGTGAAGACAATCCCCGCACGCAGTTCATGCAGTTTTAAACTTTGAATCGCCCGATCCGATTTCTCCTAAAAAGCGTTTCTGCTTTCCTGATTTTTTCTCTGACTTTCTTTCATCTAACAGGCATCGCTTATTCAAAAAGTAAGAAATATAAAGTACCTGCTTTGAGCGCTCGCTCGGCAGTGATTGTAAATGCCGACAGTGGTGATATTCTTTATTCCAAAAATGCGCGTTTAAAATTACCGCCGGCATCTACCACCAAGCTCATGACAGTGCTTGTGGCTCTCGACAAGCTGGGATGGGAAGCTTCGGTGGTGATCAGTAAAAAAGCCGCCGATGCGCCGTCCAGTCGAGGGGGTTTTGGTCAGGGAGTTCGTTATAAGTCCCGGGATTTGATTGTGGCGTCACTGGTAGCTTCTTCGAATGACGCGGCGATCGCGCTCGCCGAAGCGGCGGCGGGGAGTGAATCTAAATTTGCCGAAACCATGAATCAATACGCCAAAAAAATAGGAATGAAAGACACCTGTTTTGTGAACGCGACGGGTCTGACGGACAAACGTAAAAAACAATACACAACCGCCTACGATTTATCGCTTTTAATGCGGCACGCTTCCAAAAATCCTGAAATTGATCACATCATGGCTGTGACTTACGCGAATATCCGTGGTAGTGACGGAAAAACCATCTCGATCAAAAGTCATAATAAAATGCTCTGGAGAACTCCGCATTTTGTGATTGGGAAAACCGGATGGACATTCGCTTCGCGGCACACTTTTGTCGGTACGGATTATTCTCCGGACAAAAAAATCACATTCGCGATGCTGAGTTCTCAGAATCCATGGATTGACATCAAGCGCCTGGCGCTTTTTGGGCTCTTGCTTTATCAGACCCATTGAAACAGTCTGAATCCCGCTCCACAACTTCCGTGGATGTGGCTGTGATTGGCGCAGGCGCGGCGGGACTCATGGCCGCGATCGCGGCGGCTCGTCAAGACTCCTCCAAAACTTTAAAAATTCTTCTTTTGGACACCCGGCCTAAAATCGGTGCGAAAATTTTAATTTCCGGAGGCACGCGTTGCAATGTCACCAACCGGCGGGTGACGCCCTCGGATTATTATGGCGGCCCGTCACATTTTGTAAAACATATTCTGGAAGCATTCTCTCCCGATCAAACGCGGAATTTTTTTGAGGAAATTGGCGTGCCGCTTGTTTTAGAAGTTACCGGAAAATATTTTCCAACCACGCATTCGGGGAAAACAGTGCTGGAAGCGCTGATGAAGGAATGCGCTCGGTTAGGAGTTATTTTAAAAACAGAATGCCGCATCACTCAGATCAAAAAAGAAGGGGATAGATTTCATTTGAAAGGGGATGGGGTGGACAGCACATCCCGTCGAGTGGTGTTGGCGACCGGGGGTTTGTCTTATCCGGAAACCGGCAGTGATGGCACTGGTTACAAAATCGCCCAATCGTTGGGACACACTCTTGTTCCTACCGCCGCGGCTCTGACGCCGCTTCTTTGTCAGGATGAGGATTGGCAATCGCTCAGCGGTATCGCGCTGGAAGCGGCGCTTTATTTTTATGAAAATGGAAAAAAGAAAGAAGAGTCCCGGAGCGCACTTTTGTTTACTCATTTTGGTTTTTCAGGGCCTTCTGCGTTAGACATCAGTCGTTTTTGGGCACGTTCTTCCGCTGACAAGCACCCCGAAATTTTTGCACGTTTCTTGCCGGAAGAAAATGAGGAAACATTGAAGAAAATCTTGGACGCTCAAGCCAAAGCCGCTTCCGGTCAGCGTGTGAAGCGTTTTTTAATGGAGCGCTTCGCGTTTCCAGAGCGATTTGTAGAAATAATTATTAAAAAATCCGGTGTGGATGAGACCCGAAGCGTCGCTAAACTTTTAGCGCCGCAAAAAAGTGCTCTGATCCGTTATCTCATGAATTGCCCTTTGCCCATCACCGGTGTGTATGGCTATAAAAAAGCGGAAGTGACTTCCGGGGGGATTCCGGTTTCCGAAGTAAAAAACGCCACGATGGAATCCAAGCGGACACCGGGGCTTTATTTTGCAGGGGAGATTTTGGATGTGGACGGGCGTATCGGAGGATTTAATTTTCAATGGGCGTGGTCCACGGGCACCGTGGCGGGAAGAAGTGCCGTGAAGAGTTTGGCGGCATGATTTACCTGGCTTCGACCTCTCCTCGGCGTAAGCGTTTATTAAAGGAAGCGGGCATCCCCTTCAAGGCATTGAAGCCCAGGCATGAAGAAAAGCCTCAGCCTGGCTTATCGCCGACAGCTCTGGTGAAGTATCACGCATTTTCAAAGGCGGTATCCGTAGCTCCTGGTTTAAAAGAAGGAACGGTGATCGGGTCAGACACGATTGTTTATTTTAAAAATAAAATTATCGGCAAACCAAAAAACAGTCCGCATGCCATCAAAATTTTAAGTCAACTCCAAGGCCGTCGGCACACGGTTTACACGGGCGTTGCGATTCTTCAACTCCATGCCGGAAAAATCCAAAAGCGTTGCGTATTCTGTGAAAAAACTACCGTGTTTCTCAAACCCATGACGCTCACGGATATTAAAACCTATTTCAAAAAAATAAACCCCCTCGACAAAGCCGGAGCCTACGCCATCCAATCTCGCCACAACATTGTCCAAAAAATCCAAGGCTCCTTCTCAAATGCCGTCGGATTGCCGATGGAAACTCTAAAGAAATATCTGTAATTTCGCATTCCTAGCTCCACAGCTTTTCTCCTTCCCTCCAGTCCCCGATGCCGTGCCTGTTTCTGTAAGTCGTGGGAACCCCTCGGCGCCACAAAGGCGACATCGTCGTCGGCG
>JAHFFN010000062.1 GCA_023247915.1 Candidatus Omnitrophota bacterium | reverse complement strand
CCAAAACAGCATTTTTCCTGACGATTGGCACAAATTACGGGCGACATCTCAGTAAGCCCGTAAGCCTCATAAATCATCACCTCAAGGCTATAGAAAAACTCGGCGATATCTTTGGAAAGTGGCGCGCCGCCTGAAATACAAAATCGCACCCGGCCTCCCAAACGGCTTTGAAACTTTTTATAAACCAAGGGGGTGGCAATCGCTCGCTGGTATTTCCCCCAAAGCCCTGGTTTATTCCGAAGCGCCTTGGCCCAAAAGAAAAGCCCCTTGCGAATCGGACTCGCCTTCTCGACAGCCTCCAAGACACGATCCCTAATTTTTTCATAAAACCGGGGAACCCCCAAAATAAAAGTCGGCTTTGCTTCCAAGAGATTTTGAGACACCGTGTCCGTATTTTCCGCGTAAGCGATCGACGCGCCGATATAAATCATCAAATAATACCCGGCTGTTCTCTCAAACACATGACAGAGCGGTAAAAATGAAAGGTGCGCATCCGCTTCCCCCATTTTGAGCGCCAATCGGCAGGCAATCACATTATGAATAAAATTAGCGTGCGTCAGCATCGCACCCTTCGGAAAACCCGTCGTTCCGGACGTATAAATAATGCTGGCGATACTGGAGGACTGAACTTCTTGGAGTTTTTGATTCAAAAAAACATCATCGGGCGTCGTTTTTTCCAGATCGCGAATTAAAAGCAGCGGAATTTTAAGATCCCCCGATCGCACCACAAGCCCGGAATCAAACCCAATCACGCCGCGAATGCTGGGCAATGCGCCAAGAATCGGTGTTACTTTTTCAAATAAACTTTTGACGGAAACCGCCACAAAACTAGCGCCGGAATCTTTTAAAATATATTCGATCTCGGGAGAGGTCAGCGAGGGATAAATCGGGACGGTGATTGCTCCCAAAGTTTGCGCGGCCAAATCAATAAGCGCCCACTCCGGTCGATTTTCAGATAAAATCGCTAGCTTCTGGCCAGCAGCGAGGCCTTTTTGGGAAAGCCCGGTCGCAATCGCCCGCACCTTCGCTTCAAACTCTCCCCAGGACTGGCCAGAGTATTTGCCGTCACTCTTAGAAAAAATCGCTTTTTTTTCGGGAAGCCTGGAGGCCGTCTCGTGAAACAACGACCCTAGATTTTTGGGCGAGGAAGTGTTCATCTCAATTCGTCTGCTGAGAAACCAATTCTTTTATTTTTGATAAATGTTTCATCGCTTCTTCTTCCCCGCAACGGATAAACGGTTCCGGTTTATAAAACTCCGCCCAACTAGCGGTTGGCAACACCGGCCTTAAAAGCACGTCGGCGGCCTGCCCTTCCACGTCCGCGATTTCTGACTCCATCGCTTGAATGGTATTCATCAAAATATCAAACATATTTGAGGAAAACTTTTTGGCAAAATACCGTTTCATCCCGTAAAGAGAGCGCGTCATCCAATGCCGTTGTCGTATCTGCATCGCCTCTTTTTCATCCGCCTCTTCTTTTAGAATTCTTTTTTCAAGCACATCCTTCGGTGACGGAAAAACATTGATCGCGATGATTTTATTGGCGCCCGCTTGGCGTAGCGCCCGGATCGGAAGCGGGCTCAAAATCCCGCCGTCCACAATCACGTCATTGTTCAAAAAGGTGGGTCGTAAAATCGCAGGGATCGCGATGGACGTGCGAACTGCTTCCCAAATATATCCGGAATCAAAAATTTGAACCTGCCTTGTTGAAAGATTGGCGCCGGTGATTTTAAGAGGAATGCGGCAATGCTCGAATGTCTTGTCTCCCAAGTTTTTTTTGAAATGACGCATGATGCGATTGCCGCGAATCAGTCCTTTGACGGGAGGAATACAAGGATCCATGAGTTGCATCACCTGCATCTTGGTCTGTATTTCCATCGCCGTGGCTTCGATTTCAGCGGCGGTTTTCCCCACCGCGTAAAAGGATGCAATGAGCGCTCCAATGCTCGAACCAGAAATGATATCGACAGGAATTTTTTCCCGCTCAAGCACCTTGAGAACACCGATATGCGCCAAACCCAACGCGGCGCCACTTCCCAAAACCAAGCCAACTAAATTGTGACTGATGTGCCGCGCGATATGACGCACCACGCGGGAATATTCGGAGTCCGGCTCTTCTAAAATTCTCGGCAAAAGAAGCAGGTCTCTATTTTCGGAGGATAGAGACAGCGCCGGCAACGAGAAACAAAGTTTTTTTCCAAAAAGCTCTTTGCGCGCGACCGTGCCGGTGCGGACACCCAAAAACGCTTCATTGATCACCACGGAGATTCTATCCTCTGAAATCGCGGCTTCTTTCTCAATCTGGCTGACCAACTCTTTGGTTTCCATGATATTGTTCATACTGCTATCGGTAATAAAATACAAAAGATCCGATTGCGTCATGGCCTTAAAAACCATCTCATTCATCGTCTGCGGCAAATCCAAAAGCACAAAACGATAATCCACCGCCAGTTGATTCAAAAGCGGCGTGATCAGATCCGCTGCCGCCGAGTCTTTGGAGCCCGCGGAGAGACTCAACACATCAAATCCCCCGGGATGTTTCCATAAAATGTCCCCGGAAATACCGGTGGGACGTGATTCAATGTTCTGAAATTGGCTAAGGCTGATGCGCTTGGAAGAATCCGGCATCAGAGGAATATTGCCGCCGTTGGCCGTGGATTGAATATCTACCAGCAATGTTTTCTGATGCGTCTCATGACAAAGGCTGGCCGCCAGATTCACTGAAAAAAGCGATTGGCCGGAGCGAGGCTGAATACCGTAAATAGCGATGATGTCGCTTTTAAAAAGAGATCGAATGCGTGCTTCGCCGCCTTTTAAGCGCGCGCTCAAACGCCGGCTGAGCTCCATCGACACGGTCGCGTTATGCTCAATCGTTCTTTCAAAATCTTCTTTTTTTAATTCCAACACCAACGAATCCGATAGCGCGCGGATGGATGCCGAGTGAGGTTCTCGCGTCAAAAGCGACATTTCCCCGAAATAATCGCCACGCTTCAAATACGCGTAAATGTCTTTTTTGGTATTGACGGACGCGGAGGCTTCGAAGCGGCCGAGCACGACTACATAAAAAGCGTGGGCATTCTCCCCTTCCCGATAAACCATTTCGTCTTTTTTGAATTCCACCAAGCGCATGAGCTGGCTGATGGATTGAAGTTCCCAATGGCTGAGCCCCGAAAAAAGCGGGCACTGCGCTAAAAGCAGAACTTTATCGAGTTTTTGAAGTCGTGGGTTTGTTTCGGAGGGCTGAGATGCGTCCATTCGTTATCGCTTGGCGTGATGAGCGATATACGCGTTGAGCGCTTTCTGGTCAGAGTCTTTGATGCCTGAAAAATAAACCGCGATATAAAATTTACCACTGAGATGATCTTTGTCTTTGCGGACAACCACGCCTTTGATGTTTGATTTTTTGGAAGTCTTGGAGCCGGTCTTAGAGGGAATGGCCAGCGCGATGCTCAGCTGCGTCATGAGCGGCAAATCTTTCTCGATTAAAAACATCGCGCCATGCGCGCTGATATTCACGGAGGTGACTTCAAACTCATAGCCTTGATGGCCAATTTTGAACGGGAGCGCGTCTTCGATGCGGACGGAACGACGACGATCTAGAATACGTTTGGGAGTTTTCATGATTTTCTCATCAGCCTGGAGGCCACTTCATAGAACGGCCTCCCAGCAAGTGTAAATGCAAGTGCTCGACCGTTTGACCGCCATCGTGACCGTGATTCATCACCAGACGATACCCCGTGGAATCCATTTTTAATTCCCGGGCGCAATGCGTGGCGGCCAGAACCAATAAACCCACCGGATTTTCCGTCGTTGTCACCTGGCTCACCGATCCCAAGTGACGCTTGGGAACGAATAAATAATGAACCGGCGCTTGCGGATTAACATCTTTGAAACCCAATACCTCGTCGCCTTCATAAACAACAGCGCTGGGTATTTTCTTTAAAACTATCTTACAGAATAAGCAGTTTTCTTGGTTCATCCCGCCGGAGCTTGAGTGGCGGATTCCGCGGCCTTCGCAGCAGCGGCCGCTGCGGCTTCTTTGCCCTTAGCGGCTTTTTCAGCCTGCTGGACTAGCCACAACTTGAAACATTGCTTGTTGGCAAAATAATTTCCGTCGCGATAATACCAATCCTTGCGGCGAATACGCTTGTTGGACTGCGCGCAATTGGTCGGACGTAGTTTCTTTTTCTTTGTTTTTTCTGTCACAGCCTCCGCGGGCGCTGCTGCGGCGGGCTTTTTGACTTCAGCTTCGTTTGCCATTCCTAAACTCCCTTACCTTTATTAGACGAATGTTTCAGCGCATCACCCTCGTCCGTCAACCGGTACGCGGCGGCGCTATCAAAAAGACTTTCAAAAAAGACACTGTCCTCAAAATCCTCGAGCGTGTCGGTTTCGGTTTTCGAAAGAATTCCTTCCCGCACCATATTAAACACTATGCGGCCAAAATCAAGACTATTTTTTATTCCCCAATGCTCCAGCACCGTCGGCGCCATGGGACCAAATTGTTGTTCTGCCTCAAGTTTAATGCCTTGAAGTAGTTCCGTGCCCGTGATATGCCGCGGTTTATCCAAACATTCGACCGCGCGACCCAAAGAAGCCATGACAAAAAGATAGGCCTCTTCCTTATAGCGGGGGTCATTTTGCAGGATGCGCGATAATTTTAAGAAAAAATTGTGTAATTCGCCCATTTTTAACCGATCCCGATGGTGTGTACGTATTCCAAGACCTGGTGCAAGTCTTCGGCGCTGATGTCTAGAAAGCAAACGCCGGCTTCCCGCAACTCACGCTCCCGCTCTTTGGTTTTTGAAAACCACATCACTTCCCCGATGGCTTCAATGGGTTCTTTCAAATGCGGAATGCTGATTTCCAATTCCAATAAATCCCCTTCCCGGAGATCCTCTTTGGCTAAAAATCGAATACCACCGCCGCTAATATCTCGAGCTAAGGACAAAGTGGGTTTGCGGCGTTTTTGCTTGGCGGGCTTATACGAAATGCCGATCGGCGCCGATAGACGGATGAATTTACGATTCTCTTTCATGTGCCCGTTTTTACCGAACGAAGCCACTCTTTGTAGACGTATTCCAAAACACGCGCCCGATCCGAGGAGCTGATCTTTGTCAAACGCAGACCCGCCTCAAGCCCGTCCGCCCAAGCCACTTTGCCGGACGCGAAAACTGGGAGATTATCGCCAGGCACATTCAGGCAAAGTTCCACCGGCGTACCGACAGAAACCTTTTGCTTAATGCCAACACGGAGTCCTTCTTTACTTAAATCTTTCGCGAGTGCTTTTCCGAAAATAGGATTGTGTGTGAGCGTACGGTATTCCACATCCACGGAGGATGTGTTAAAACGCATAAATTTGCGGCGTTCAGCCATCGAGTTCCCCTTTTCCACGTTAGTCATTTTTAAAATAGCGAATCAAATCGCTCTTTAAAAAACGATAATTGTCGCCCACTTTTCTTCCGGGAATTTTTTTAGATTTGACGAGTTTGTACAGCGTTTGCCGGCTGATGCTCAAGAACTCACACGCATCTTCGGTGGTCAACGCCTTGTCCGCCTCGACTGCCATTCCGATTAAATTTTTTCTCATGCCCCACAATCTCCGTCTTAGCCTATTTAGTTGAAAAGGAGCTTTATTAAACCAAAGCTGTCTAACTCTGTCAACAAAATTATAAACACGTTAAAAGCTGTTAATTATGAACGAATCCAGGGTAGGCAAAAAAATAGAGGCGATTCAAAAATCGCCTCTAAAAGACAAAAAAATTTAAATTAAAATACGTATTCGGGCTCGAGAATGGCCTTGTAGTTTTCAGGCAAGGGAAACGGAAAAGTCGCGATTTCATAAATGCCTGCTCCGGTACGGACAATCGTCATGCCGGCGCCTTTGGCCAAACCCAGGGTGACCCCGGAGAAAACGTTCTCTTCGGTGCTGGTGGCATAAATATTTTTGGGGATCTCCACCCAACCGGTCAACGTGTTCGCTAAACCACGGCCTAATTTGGTGAATGGATCATTCGCAAAGCAAGCAGTTGCAAGTGATAGCGCAAAAACAAAGCACACGGCGCCGGGAACCAATTTCATCACAAGTTTACGCATTTATTACTCCTTTTTTACGACGCTTTCATTCTATTCAAATGCCGTCTGACTGTCAATTCTTATTTCGCTTTCTAGAGGCGAAAATATTTTGCATAATCCAGAATGCGCTGGTAGACTAAAGGTACTGCGGGAGCCTATGTACGAATCATTCTTTGCGCTAAAGCAAAAACCATTCACAATCACCGCCAATCCCTCATTCCTCTATCTCAGCCAGAGGCATAAAGAAGCACTGTCCTATCTAAGCTACGGCATCAAAGAACGCGTGGGATTCATCGAGATCACCGGCGAAGTCGGTACCGGCAAAACCACGATTTGTCGCGCGCTTTTAAATCAATTGGACGAGAAAACAAAAAGCGCTTTTATTTTTAATTCCAACGTTTCCGAGTCCCAGCTCATGCAGTCCATTATCGAAGATTTAGGAATCACCACGACGCGCAAAGGCAAAGGCGCCCTGTTCGCGGAACTTAACCGTTTTCTGATTGAGCAATTAACACTCAACAACAATGTGGTGCTTTTGATTGATGAAGCGCAAAACTTGACCTCCAGACTTTTGGAGCAAGTGCGCATGCTGTCCAATTTAGAAGCGGAAAATCAAAAATTAATTCAGATTGTGCTTGTGGGACAGCCGGAACTGCGTGAGAAGCTTCGCTCCCCGGAGCTTCGTCAACTTCGCCAACGCATTTCGGTGCGCTATCACATCACGGCGCTGACGCCTACTGATGTGCCGTTGTATATTCAACATCGTTTGTCTATGGCCGGTGCCAACGGTGCCGGACCGACATTTAACACGGAAGCGCTGGAAGAAATTTATAAATATTCGGGAGGCATTCCAAGACTGATCAATATCGTTTGCGATAAAGCGCTGCTCTTGGCGTACGTACTGGAAAACCGGACGATCACGCCGGACATTATCAAACAATCTATCATCGAAATCGAAGGGGGTATCGCATGAGCATTATCAATGAGGCTTTAAGAAAAGCAGGAAAAGAATCCACCATCTCGTTGACGCCAAAGCCAAAGTTAGAGCCCTTGGCCACTCCGGGAAATCTTGGCATCACAACAGAGAGACGCTCTTCCAAGGTCAATTGGGGACCGCTTTTTGTTATTTCAGTTCTCGTGTTAATCACCGGCCCAATCATCGCCCCCGTTTTTTCAACACCCTTTCGCAAGGACATTGCCCCCTACTCGCTAACACCCAGCACGCTCAGCCACGCTCCCGCGTTGCCGGCTATGAATACACGCCAAGCGCAATTCGGCATTGAAGAAGCGCCTCGTTTGGGCTCCACAGGGCCAGCCGCCATGCCGCCCACCATGCTTTTAAGCGGCATTGTCTTCTCTCCGGAAAATTCTTACTGCATCCTGAATGATCGGGTGGTGAAAGTCGGTGAGAAAATCGACGGAGCCAAACTGATTGCCATCCAAAATAATGGCGTGACGGTAGAATTTGAAGGGCAAACACTAACCATTCCGGTTAGCTAATTTTTTAGCGCTTACGGCGTTCCAACGCCCACGAAATAGTCTCTTTGGGCACATCGCGCACAATCGTCGTGCGTTCTAGGGATATCGGCAGGACAAAACGGTTTTTTCCTTTGGACGATTTTTTATCGTAGCCAATCGCTTCTAAAAGTTGCGGCGTCGGCAACGCGCGGTAAAAAACGGGCAAACCAAATTTTAAGAGCACCTTCTCCAAGCGCACCGGCAAATCCTTGTCTTTCAAAAGACCTTGTTTGGCCGCGATATCGCAAGCCACCAACATGCCAATCCCCACGGATTCTCCGTGCGTGTAGCTTGAAGAAAAGCCAGAAACCTTTTCAATGGCGTGACCGGCCGTGTGTCCAAAATTAAGAATAATGCGAATATCTTTTTGTCTTCTTCATCCGAGGCGACCACATCCGCTTTGATTTGCGACGAACGATGAATGACCTTCTCCAAGAGCGCTGGCTTTTCCAAAATTCCTTCTTTCCCCTCTTTCTCCAAGAGTGAAAA
>JAHFFN010000061.1 GCA_023247915.1 Candidatus Omnitrophota bacterium | reverse complement strand
TTTAGCCCCCGGGTTCCTAAACTCCGAAGATCCCCAAAAATTCCCCCTAACCGTCACGTTGACCCGGACTATTTTTCCCTATATTTTCTTGATTGGTCTGTCGGCGCTGGCGATGGGGGTTTTGAACTCGCTTAAGGAATTTGCCAGCTCAGCATTTGGCCCGGCGCTTTTGAATCTATGCCTAATTCTCGCCGGCGTTTTTTATGAAAAACAATACGGCCCCATGGCCTTGGTGTTTGGTGTCCTCGCCGGCGGAGTTTTGCAATTGGCCTGCCAGATCCCACCGCTTTTAAAAAGCGGATTTCAGTTTAAGAAGCCCGATTTTAGCCATCCATCGGTGCGGAAGGCGGGGAAGTTATTAATCCCGCGCGCCTTGGGATCAGCGGTTTATCAGATCAATGTTTTTGTGGATTCGATTTTGGCTTCGTTTGAAACTATCGTGGGTCCGGGCGGACAGTCGGCCTTGTATTATTCCAATCGCTTATTTCAATTGCCGTTGGCGATTTTTGGTGTCGCGCTGGCGCAGGCGATCTTACCGACTTTTTCCACGCAGATGGTGCGCGAGGATATCCAAGGTTTTAAAGATACCTTCGCGATGGCGGTGCGCTCCTTGATGTTTGTGGCTTTGCCGGCGTCCCTAGGGCTGGCGATTTTAGCCAAGCCGATGGTGCGAATTATTTTTGAACATGGACATTTTGACGCGTATTCAACAAGCATCACTTCCAGCGCCCTGTTTTTTTATTCTTTCGGACTCTTGTCCTGCTGTCTCATTAAAATTTTGGTCAACGCTTTTTACGCGATGCATGACACGCGCACTCCCGTAAAAACAATGGCATTCTCCGTGGCGCTCAACATTGTTTTGAGTTTGATTTTAATGAGAACGCTTAAGATTGGAGGATTGACGCTGGCTTCTTCCATTTCCGCGACAATCAACGCGTTTTTGTTGTATCACTTTCTTAAGAAGCGTTTAGGGTCTTTGGGGGAGGAGAAAATCATTCCCGGTTTTGTTAAAATAATGACAGCGGCGCTAATCATGGCGGGATTTTGCTTTTTTTATAATCGCGGAATTTTATCAACGCATCAAGAAGCTTCCCGGTTAAGCCAGAGCCTTTACCTTTTTGGCGGGGTGGCTGGCGGTCTGGTGGTGTACGGTCTGTCGGCGTATTGTCTTAAGCTCGAGGAAATCAAAAAGATTTTTAGGCGGTAACTTTCATGAATCCCCTCAAAGACCGTATCCAATCGTTGCCGGATCGCCCCGGCGTTTATCTTTTTAAGGATGTCAAAAACCATCCGGTGTATATCGGCAAAGCGCGCGCGATCCGCAAGCGCGTGAGAAGTCATTTCCGGAACTTCGGCGAATCTTTTTCCAAGGCCGGCGCGATGTTGGCTGAAGTGCGGCGCATTGATTTTATTGAAACCACCGACGAGGCCGAAGCCTTGCTTTTGGAGTCCAGTCTCGTCAAGGAATGGAACCCCAAGTACAATCAAGAACTTAAAGATGACAAGAGTTACCCTTTTTTAAAAATCACCGCGGAAACGTATCCGCGGCTTTTGATTGTGCGTTCGCGGAAAGCGGATGGCGGCAAGTATTTCGGCCCTTACACCAATGTCTGGCTCTTGCGGCAGGCGGTGGAGATGCTTCGGAAAGAGTTTCCTCTGCGCACTTGCAAGACACTCCCCAAAAAAGTATGTCTCATGTATCACATTGGCCAATGCCAAGGCCCCTGCGAAGGCCTTCAAAGTCGTCAGGAGTATTTGGAAACCGTCAAAGAGCTTGAAAATTTTTTAGAAGGCCGCCGGGATGTGCTGGTGCGCAGTTTGTCGCGGCGCATGAAAGAACATTCCAAAGCGCAAGAGTTTGAAAAAGCGAAAGTTTTGTATGAGCAAATCAAAGCACTGTCTTTTGTGCCGCCGCCCAAGAAACTCGACAATGAAAAAATTTTAAAGGAACTAAAAGAAGCGCTGGAACTTCCTAGCATTCCCCGTCGCATTGAGTGTTTTGATATTTCGAATATCTCAGGAAAAGAAGCGGTTGGATCCATGGTGGTTTTTATCGACGGCGAGCCCGCGCGATCCGAGTATCGCCGTTTCCGCATTCGCACGGTGCAAGGCATTGACGATTATTTGATGATGAAGGAAGTGATTCGTCGCCGTTACGGCCGGGCGTTGGAGGAAAAACAAAGCCTGACGGACTTGGCGGTGATTGATGGAGGGAAGGGGCATCTTTCGGTGGCAAAATCAGTTTTAGATGAGATTGGGCTCCAGGCGCTGCCGGTGATTTCCATTGCCAAACAGCATGAGCATTTATTCAAACCCGGACGCGAAGCGCCTTATATTTTTCCTCAGAATTCACCTTTCTTGGAACTCATCCGCCGCTTGAGGGATGAAGCGCATCGTTTCGCAATTACGTATCACCGCCAATTGCATAAAAAAGAATCTCTTTTGTCGGTGCTTGACTCGGTGCGCGGCGTCGGCGAGGCCACCCGCTTAAAATTGTTGAAAAAAGGAGGCTCTTTGTCCACAATAAAAGCCATGACGCCGACGGATTTGTCTAAAAAAACGGGAATCAGTTTGAAAACAGCTTTGAGTGTTCTTGAAACCTTGAATGATCGTACCAGTTCAAAGGAGGCGGCCGGATGAAATTACAGCGCGTGATGGGTTTTGTTTTTTTTGCCATTTTGACGAGCGCCTCTCAGCTAAGAGCCGATATCGTCGAAATCAAAGACGAAGGGTTTGTTTCCGGTGAAATTGTTTCCGAAGACGGCAAAGAGATGAAGTTTAAAGACGCGCATGGCAATCTGCGTGTGATCTCCCAAAAAAATATCGGCATGGTTCAGCATGAAGATAAATTAAGAAAATTAAAAGAAATGCCCGGAGATGTGGTTCGGAAAGTTTCTTCGGCGACGTCGGGCGTTAAAGAAAAGGCGACTAGCACTACTAAAAAAATAAAGTCCAAGGCTAGCGCTCCTCTGGATCGCAGTAAAACTCAAGGAAAGGCGGATGCCCTGTCCGACGCGTTGAGGCAGGCCAATGAGGCCTCGGCGGCCATGTCCAAAAAGAACAGGCTGATCGCTCAGGAAATGAAAGCCGCTACGGAGGGCACTTGTTCTTCGTCCTCGAAATCCAAGGGCAAATTTGAATCATTGTGAAACGTCCGCTCTTAGTGTTAAAATCGATTCTTTAAAAGAAGCGGGTAAAAGATAAAATGCGCAAAGAATTGGAAGAGAAAATGAAAGCGGCCTCCGAGAAGCTCGACGCTTTGGGGAGGTATCTTTGATGTCCCCAAACTTTCGAAGAGGATACAAGAGTTAGAGGACGAAGTTTCCAGCCCTGATTTTTGGACAAATCCCGGTAATAAAAACTCGAAGATTCAAGAGCTTAAAAATTTAAAAGCTCAACGCAATCCTTATCTGGAGCTTGAAAAGTCCAGGGGTGAACTGAAAGATCTTTTGACGATTGTCGAAGATTCAGATGCGGAATCGATGAAGCATCTGGAGTTGGAGTTCGCCCGCTTCACGACCAAGGTGGAGGCGCTGGAATTTCAAAAGCTTTTAAGCGGCGCCACCGATCATAACAGCGCCATTTTGAGCATCAATGCCGGAGCGGGCGGAACCGAAGCCTGCGATTGGGCGGCGATGCTGCTTCGTATGTACACCCGTTGGGCGGAGCAACACGGCCATAAAGTTCAGGCGATCGACATGCTTCCCGGCGAAGAAGCAGGCATTAAAAATGTCACAATTTTGATTGAAGGCGATTTGGTGTACGGTTATTTGAAATCGGAAATGGGCGTGCATCGCTTGGTGCGCATCTCGCCGTTTGATTCCAATAAACGGCGGCACACTTCGTTTGCTTCGGTGGAAGTGATCGCGGAAGTCGAAGACGATATTAAGATTGATGTGAAAGAACAAGATTTGAGAATCGATGTGTTTCGTTCGGGCGGTAAGGGCGGTCAGGGCGTGAACACGACGGACTCGGCTGTGCGCATCACGCATATCCCCAGCGGGTTGGTGGTGCAGTGCCAGAACGAACGCTCTCAGCTTAAAAATAAAGCCACGGCGCTCAAGGTGCTCAAGAGCCGCTTGTATGAAAAGGAAGCGACCAAGCGCGAGGCCGAGCAGCAAAAAAATTACGGCGAGAAACAAGAAATCGCCTGGGGCAGTCAGATTCGCTCTTATGTCCTGCATCCGTACAACATGGTGAAGGATCACCGCACGGATTTTGAAACTGGAAACGCGTCGGCGGTGCTGGAAGGAAAACTCGACGAATTTATGGAAGCTTATTTACGCTATCAAGCGGAAGGTCATCAATGATTGGCTGGGTTTTTAAAAAAGTATTTGGAACGCAAAATGAGCGCACGCTCAGGCGTCTCAAGCCTTGGGTAGAAAAAACCAATCGCTTGGAACCGGAAATTTCCGCGCTCTCCGATGAGGCGTTGCGCGCGAAAACCGAAGAGTTTAGGGCTCGCTTAGCCAAGGGCGAGACGCTCGACGCGTTGCTTCCGGAAGCGTTCGCAACGGTGCGCGAGGCTTCCAAACGTGTTCTTAAAATGCGCCATTTTGATTCCCAGCTTTTGGGCGGCATGGTATTGCATCTGGGAAAAATTTCGGAAATGGCTACCGGTGAAGGAAAAACGCTCGTGGCCACCTTGCCTGTTTATTTGAACGCTTTGACCGGCCGGGGCGTCCATGTCGTGACGGTGAATGATTATCTCGCTAAGCGTGACCGGGAGTGGATGGGGCCGGTGTATCAATTTTTAGGACTCTCCATTGGTGTGATTCAGCACAATTCCTCTCCCGAAGATCGCCAAAAAGCGTACAACTCGGACATCACCTACGGCACCAACAATGAATTTGGTTTTGATTTCTTAAGAGACAACATGGTGCGTCATATCCGACGCCGCGTGCAACGCGAACTTCATTTCGCGATTGTCGACGAAGTGGATAGTATTTTGGTGGATGAGGCCAGAACGCCGTTGATTATCTCCGGTCCCAGCGAGGAATCGACGGATAAGTATTACAAAATCGATAAAATTATCCCCAGTCTTCAAAAAGAAGAAGACTATCAAGTGGAGGAAAAGACCCGCACCGTATCTCTCACCGATAAGGGCGTTAAAAAATCCGAAAGCGCGCTCTCAGTCGAAAATCTGTATGACCCGAGCAATGTGGAGCTGGTTCATCACGTCAATCAAGCGCTTCGTGCGCACACGCTTTTCAAAAAAGACGTCGACTACGTGGTCAAAGACGGCGAAGTGATTATCGTGGATGAATTCACCGGACGCATGATGACAGGCCGGCGTTATTCGGACGGCCTGCACCAGGCGCTGGAGGCCAAAGAAGGTGTGAAGGTGGAGGAAGAAAATCAGACACTCGCCACAGTCACTTTTCAAAATTATTTCCGTATTTACAAAAAACTGAGCGGCATGACCGGTACGGCGCAAACCGAAGCGCAGGAATTTCATGAGATTTATAAATTGGATGTGGTGGTGATCCCGACCAATCGCCCGATGATTCGTAAAGACAATGCCGATCGCATCTATCGCACCGAACGTGAAAAGTTTGAGGCTGTCGGCAATGAAGTCGCCGAGCTTCACAAAAAAGGACAGCCGGTGCTGGTTGGAACCGTTTCGATCGAAAAATCGGAAGCGCTGAGTTCTTTACTGCGCCGCCGCAATGTGCTTCACAATGTTTTGAATGCCAAGTATCACGAGATGGAAGCCGAGATTATCAAACAAGCCGGACAAAAAAGCGCGGTCACGATCGCGACGAATATGGCCGGCCGCGGTACGGATATTGTTTTAGGAGAAGGCGTGAAAGATTTGGGCGGGCTTCATGTGATCGGCACCGAAAGACATGAAGCGCGGCGCATCGACAATCAGCTCCGAGGCCGCTCCGGCCGTCAAGGGGACGCGGGCTCTTCGCGTTTTTATTTGGCGATGGAAGATGATTTGATGCGTATTTTCGGCTCCGACCGCATCGCGGGATTTATGCAGAAAATGGGTTTGGAAGAAGGGCAAGAGATCGAGCATCCTCTGGTGAGCCGCGCCATCGAGACCGCGCAAAAACGCGTGGAAGGACGCAACTTTGAAATCCGCAAACAACTTTTGGAATACGACAACGTGATGAATCTCCAGCGCGAAGTGATTTACGCGGAGCGCAAAAAAGTATTGGAAGGGGAGAATCTTCGCGATCATTATCTGGGGATGATCGAAGAGGCCGTGGATTCTTTGCTTCAGGGTTATTCGCCCGAAGCGGAGGACGCGTTTAAAACGCTGTCCGAAGTGGTGACTAAAATATTTCCTATTTCCATGGAAGGCTTGGATTCGATGGTCGGCGAACATTTATCGGAAGCGCTGATTGAGCGCGCGAAGGCGGCCTATGTTGAAAAAGAAAAACAGATCGGCGCCGAGGCGTTTCGAAGCATCGAGCGCATGATTCTTTTGGATGTGGTGGACTCCAAATGGAAAGATCATTTGCGCAGCACGGATAATCTTCGCGAGGGAATCGGTTTGCGCGCGTATGGACAAAAAGATCCGCTGGTGGAATACAAGCGCGAAGCTTATGAAGCGTTTCAGGAAATGATTCAGGCGATCAAAGAAGACGCGCTCTCCTTTATTTTCCGCGTCCAACCAGCCAGCGGGATTTTGACCGGAGCGGGCGAGGAAGCGTCGGAAATTCCTGCCAAAAAAAATCCGCCGCTCCAATTTTTGCACCCGGAAGCGACTTCATCTCTGCGAGCCATGCCTCAGGCGGTTTCTGCACCACCGGCCGCAGCGCCAAGAATGCAAAACCATCAGGAAGAAGCCGCGACTGAATCCAAAGTCGGGCGCAATGAACCTTGCCCTTGTGGGAGCGGTAAAAAGTACAAGAAATGCCACGGACAATAAAACCGTTTCGCGACGTCATTCTCTCGATTCTTTCCGGGATTCTTTTAGTCCTTCCATTTCATTATCCGGTACTGGCATTTTTAGCGTTCGTCGCGTTCATTCCCTTTTTCTATGTGTTGCGCGACAAAACCTCTTTCCAAGCATTTTCTTATTCCTATCTTTTTGGAATCACCTTTTTCTTACTGCAAAGTTATTCGCTGATGTATGTGAGTGTGCTTGGCTATCTATTAATCGTTCTTTATTTGGCGCTTTATTTCGCGATTTTTGGTGGGCTGACACGTTCGTTTTTGCATTTGAGCGCGGAGACGCCCGAGATTTATTACCGGAGCCACTTAAAGTCTGTATTTTTTATTCCGGCCATCTGGGTGATGCTGGAATATTCCCGCGGGTGGGTGATTAGCGGCATTCCCTGGGCGCTTTTGGCGTACAGCCAGTGGAAAAATATTCCATTTATTCAAATTGCCGATATCACGGGCGCTTACGGCATCTCGTTTGTGATTTGTTTTTCGAATGTCATTCTTTTTAAGGCGCTTCAAGCTTTTTCAAGCCGCAAACTTCCGTGGAGTGATAATGGCGAAAGAGCTCAGAGGCAGAAATACCTGGCCAATCTATTTGTTTTGTTTACGGGCATTCTAACGCTTTTGTATCTTTATGGCTTGGGTACGCTTCGTTTCCGGGAACGCTTCTATCAAGACCCAAATCGTGTCACGATGCGGGTGTCGTCGCTTCAAGGCAATATTCCCCAGGAAGAAAAGTGGAATGCCAGTATCAAAAATATTGTTTTTGAAAAATACAAACGCCTCATGATGATGAGCGCGCTTGAAAAAACGGATCTGGTGGTGTGGCCGGAGACTTCTTTCCCGGGCTATTTGGAAGATGAGCCGCTCATGGCGGTAAAGCTTCGCAGTGCCATCCGGCAATGCGCCGTGAGCGTTCTGGTGGGTGCGCCGACCTTAGGCGAGTTGGACAAGGGTTTAAAATTTTATAACAGCGCTGTGTTGTTTGGGCCGACGGGAGAGGAAGTAAAGCGCTATGGCAAGATGCATTTGGTTCCTTTCGGGGAATACATGCCACTGGAGCCGTTGTTAGGTTTTGTGAGAAATTTTTTCCACGTGCCGCATTTTAGTCCCGGAAAAGAAAGAGTCATCTTTGAATCCCGATCACACTCCTCGCACATGGTGACCACTAGCCGTTTTGGCGTGTTGATTTGTTTTGAGGATTTATT
>JAHFFN010000060.1 GCA_023247915.1 Candidatus Omnitrophota bacterium | reverse complement strand
TTAGTGGTGCCGTATTGCCTAAAGGAAGTAAGAGAGTTGTCTCCCAGACCCGCTTCGACAAATACATAGTGGGGTTTATTATTTTGTTTTAAGAGTACTTCTAAAGTTTTGGCTAGGTTCTTTTGGCCTGAAGGATTGGTGTGGGCGTCTTGGATAAGATAGATCGTCTTATTCTGAGTGCTTCCTATATAAGCCTCTTCAATACTGGCTACTGAGGAAGGGAGCTTTAGGTCTATCTTAGGCTTCTGGAAAAGATCTAGCTTCTTGGGAGCTAAAAGATCGGGGTTGGCGAAGGCCGCCTGTTCAAAGATAAAGGTATAAACCAGCAATGAAGAAATAATACGGAGAATGCTGTGTTTTGATCTCAAGGTTCTCGCCCTCATTTTTGCCATAATCTAATTAAATGACTTATTGAAACCAGTTATAATCCGGCCTTTAAAAATCGTCGTTGCCAAAGTCTACACAGCTTCATTAAAAAAAACAAGAGTGGCTTAAAAATACTTTCCATAAAACATTAACAAAGTTTAACTAAAATTAAGCCTATTTAGACTTGGGGGGAAAAATATTTGAGAAGAACTATCGTTTAATCTGACTTTTGGCGTATTCCCGGCGCTTTTTGCCATCTTCATGGCGGCGTTTCTCGTCCGGGGTCTCGGGAATGAGCTTAGGAACCTCATGGGGACGACCCTTGTCGTCTAGGCAAACCATGGTGAAATAGCAGGAATTGGTATGACGTTTGCTGCCAGTCTTCAAATCTTCGGCTAGAATCTTAATTCCGACTTCCATCGAGGTGCGACCGGCATAATTCACGGAGGCTTGGAAGGTGACGAGCTCCCCGATCTTGATCGGTTCGCGAAAATCGACCCTATCCACAGAGACGGTAACGCAATTAGGCCCCGCGTGACGCGCGGCGCAAACATAGGCGACGCTGTCGGCCACCGATAAAATTGTGCCGCCGTACACCACCCCCGCAAAATTGGCATGCGCGGGTAACATGAGCTGACTCATCTCGGTTTTAGAATCTTTGACGGTTTTGGAGGCGGGTGTCATAACAAAGCCTCAAGCTGTTCGGTGATCTCAAGCCAAATCTGTTCGTGAGACTCAATCAGACGTGCGAGTTGCTCAAGACGCTTATAACGCTCTTGCGTCCACGATCCGGCATCCTTCATAAAACCCTGATGGATTTCTTCATGCTCTTTTTTATACGCTTGAAGTTCTGTCTCAATTTTTTTAATACGGGTAGTGAGTCGGCGCTTTTCTGATTCCTGTTCTTTTTTTAAATCATAATCTGATTTGGCCTTGCCCACGACGGGTGCCGTAGGGGCGGGACTTGTCGCCGCCTTCTTTTGAGCACCTACAGGAGGCACTCCTACGTTTAATTCTTCTTTCAATGTTTTTTCTAAATGATACACATACTCTTCGTAAGTTCCGGGATAACGGCGCACATCGCCACCACCGACTTCAATAATTTCATTGGCGACAAGGTTCACGAAGGTACGATCGTGACTCACGAAAAAGAGTGTGCCGGAAAATCCTTTGAGCGCATGACCCAGCGCCTCCACGGTTTCAAAGTCCAAGTGATTGGTGGGTTCATCCAAGAGAAGAATTTGGCTTTTGGTGAGAAGCAGTCCTGCCAAACAAAGCCGGGCTCTCTCGCCTCCGCTTAAAACCTTCACTTTCTTTTTAACATCCTCTCCTTTAAACAGGAAACTTCCCGCTAGATTTAGAATCTCTTGACGCGTCACGCCCGCGGCAGCGACATTGGAAAGATGCGTGTACACGTCTGTCTCCGGGTCGAGCGAGACAAACACGTGCTGGGCGTAGTAACCAAGACTCGCGCCATAGCCCCATCGAAATTTGCCGCCTTTACTTTCAAGTTCTCCCGCGATAGTGCGCAAAAAAGTGGTTTTGCCCTGACCGTTGTCCCCCAACACCGCCACATGTTTGCCGTGATCAATATCCACATGAATGCGGCTAGCCACCAATTTATCAGGATAACCAATGGCCAGATCCGAACAAACCAAGGCAACACCGTTTCTTGTATCCACCTGAGGAATCTTAATATGCACATTGCTAAGCGCGTGGCCAACATCAATTGTTTTAAGCTTCTCGATCTGTTTCATCTTCGACTTGGCTTGGCTGGCTTTAGAGGCCTTCGCGCGGAATCGATCAACAAATTCCTGAAGTTGCTTTTGCTTGGCTTCCACATTTTTGTTGTAACTGAGCGCCTGTGCTTTTTGTTCTTCTTTGAAAATCAAATAGTTTTCGACACTCCCCGGGTAAAGCGTGCATCCGCCGTTTTCGACTTCCAAAGTATGTTCGCAGGTTTTTTTTAAAAATTCACGGTCGTGAGACACAATCAAAAAACCTCCGGGATAGCCTTGTAGAAATTCTTCCAGGAGAATCAGGGTTTTAAGATCGAGATAGTTGGTAGGTTCGTCGAGTAAAAGAAAATTGGGCTCGGTCAAAAGCATCGAGGTGAGTTTCACGCGGGTGCGAAAACCCCCCGAAAGACTGCCGATGGTCGCCTTCAAAATATCGTTTTTGAGCTGAAATTGCCCGGCGATTTTGCCGCATTGCCACTCTTCTTTGCCGGTGTAGCGCATTAAAAAGTCGATCACCGTTTCGTCTAGTTTGTACGGATCATGCTGCTCGAGATAGCTGAGACGAAGATCGGCGCTTTTGACAATCTCTCCGCCGTCTTTTTCCTCGTGGCCGGTGATAATTTTGCAAAGCGTCGACTTTCCGGCGCCGTTACGGCCAATCATGCCGATTTTTTGCTCTTCGGAAAAAGAAGCCGTCGCGTCTTCTAAAATAACGCGCGCGCCGTAACTTTTATGAATGTTATTGAGTTGTAAAAGGACTTTTCCCACGATACCTTAAAGTTTTTGTTCCAATGTTTGAGGATTATAACGTAAACTTCTGAGTTCTTTCGCTAAGCTCGCGGTCAAAGCCACGATACCGAGTGTCACAAACCCTCCGACAGCGACACAAGGAATCGTCCCGATCCACGACGCCAACAGGCCGCTTTCAAAAGCGCCTAATTCATTGGAGGCGCAAATAAAAACATAATTCGCCGCGGCGACACGTCCGCGCAAATGATCCGGCGATAAAAGCCGCACCATCGAACGACGAATCACCATGCTCACTCCGTCAAAAACACCGGAGAAAAACAAGGCTGTCATCGACAACCAAAAGTTTTTGGAGAATGCGAAAACGATGATGCTAACGCCAAATCCGGCGACTGTCAAAAGTAAATTACGTCCTGCCCGGGCGATCGGAGGCCGGTGCGTGGCTAAAAGCGTGATCATCACCGCTCCTAGTGACGGCGCGGCATTTAAAAGTCCGAGTCCTTTGGCGCCCACATGCAAGATGTCCTCTGCGTAAATCGGCAAAAGCGCCATCGTGCCTCCGAAAAGAACCGCGAATAAATCGAGCGCTAAGGCGGCTTTGAGCGATTGGTTTGAAAAAACAAAACGCCAACCTGCGCCAATACTTTTAAATATCGGTTCTGTGCTTTGAGGCACCGGTTGAGCCTTTGGTTGGATGAGTGCCGTAAAAATCCAAGCAACCACAAAACTACTCGCGATAATAAGGTAAGAACCTACCGCGCCCCACGCGTCAAAAATAAAACCAATGGCCGCCGGACCAATCACGGCACTGGTAACCCACACACTGCCGATCCAAGAAGAGGCATTCACCGTTAGAGGTCTTGGAACCACCTGTGATTCAAACGCGGTGCTGGCCGGGTCTGCAAATCCGCGAGCCACACCCACCAAAAAAATCATGACGTACAAACCCAACAGAGACCCGGACGGATTGCGCCAAGACAAAAAAGCCATGATAAGCGCGCAAGCAAAGGAGATAGCGCGGGTAATTAAAAGAATTCTTTGACGATTAAAATGATCCGCGACATAACCACCGAAAAGTACGAGTGAAATCGCTGGAATCGCTTCCACCAGCCCTAACAACCCAAGGGACAACGGGTTATGCGTAATCTGATAAATCTGAAAACCCACCACCACTGCCAACGCGCGGCTGGCCAGCGTAAAAAACCCGACCGCGCCGATAAAGTATCGGATGTCTGGGATTTTGAGGGCGTCTAGAAAATGAGGTTTGATTTGTGCGTCTGTCATGGTTTTAATGATAACACGAAAATTAGGGATTCGCCGCCCTCCGCTACGCAAGTCTTCAGCGCCTCCGGCGCTTCAGCTTGCTTCGCTGCGGGTCGGGCAGTCGATTTGGCGCATGGATGCGGACTGCCACTGGCAGTCCGCCTTTATTAAGGGGCGCCAAATCTCTATTCGAATCCCTTCGGCCCAGAAGTGATTTAAAATAAAAAAGGCTTCTACGAAAAAATCCGAGAAGCCTTTTTTATTTTAAATTACGGGGCCGAAGGGATTCGAACCCTCGATCTCCGCCGTGACAGGGCGGCGCTTTAAGCCAGCTAAGCTACGACCCCTAAAACTTGGGGTTATTGCAAGAAGTTACGATTCTAATCTATTTTATCGGTTAAAACAAGGATGCGGTTTTTCTGAACTTCCAAAAAACCACCCTCCACTTGAAACGAACCTGTCTTCCCTTGCTCGTCCCGGTAGGAGAGCTTTCCCTTGCTGACCGTGGTAATAAAAGGCGCGTGATTCCTCAAAATACCCAGATAACCGTTCGCGCCGGGCGCCACCACCGAAACCACCGGCCCCTCAAAAGAGATCTCATTCGGCGTGACAATTTTGAGTGTTAAAGGACTTTCGCTCATTAGTTCCCTGCCGCGAGTTTGGCGGCTTTCTCAACGACTTCGTCGATATTGCCAACCATGTAAAAAGCCTGCTCAGGATATTCATCCATCTTGCCGTCGGCGATTTTCTTAAAACCGGCGACGGTTTCCTTCACAGGAACGTATTTTCCTTTGGTGCCGGTGAATGTTTCGGCCACAAAAAACGGCTGAGACAAGAATTTCTGAATTTTACGGGCGCGGGAAACGATCAACTTGTCCTCGTCGGACAATTCATCCATACCCAAGATCGCGATGATGTCCTGGAGATCCTTGTAACGCTGAAGGATTTTTTGCACCTGACGTGCGACCGCATAATGCTCATCTCCGATGATGTGCGGATCCAAGATGCGCGAGGTGGAGTCCAAAGGATCAATGGCCGGATAAATACCGAGTTCCGCGATCTGACGTGAAAGCACGGTGGTTGCGTCCAAGTGAGTGAAGGTTGTCGCAGGCGCAGGATCGGTCAAATCGTCGGCCGGCACGTAAATGGCCTGCACAGAAGTGATGGATCCCTTCTTTGTCGAAGCGATACGCTCTTGCAAATCACCCATTTCTGTCGCGAGATTCGGCTGATAACCCACCGCGGACGGCATGCGGCCTAAAAGCGCGGACACTTCCGAACCGGCCTGAGTGAAACGGAAAATATTATCGATAAACAAAAGCACGTCCTGTTTCTCTTCATCGCGGAAATATTCGGCCATCGTGAGCGCCGTGAGACCCACGCGCAAACGCGTCCCTGGTGGCTCATTCATCTGTCCGAACACCAAACAGGTTTTATCGAGCACGCCGGATTCTTTCATTTCATGATACAAATCATTACCTTCACGCGTACGCTCTCCCACACCGGCAAACACCGAGAAACCGCCATGTTGAGCCGCGATATTGCGAATCAATTCCTGAATAATAACGGTTTTACCCACGCCCGCGCCGCCGAACAAACCGACTTTGCCGCCCTTAGGATACGGTGCCAACAAGTCGACCGCCTTGATACCTGTTTCAAAAATCTGTGTGGCCGCTTCGCGCTCTTCAAAGGTCGGCGCGGAACGATGAATGGAATTAGTTTTGGTCGTTTTGGGAGCTGGTTTCTCATCAATCGGCTGACCAAGCACATTGAACATACGGCCAAGTGTCTCGCGACCCACCGGCACCATGATCGGTCCGCCAGTATTCACCGCTTCCATGCCGCGTACGATACCATCCGTCGAGGACAAGGCGATACAACGCACACCGCTATTGCCTAAATGCTGCGCGGTTTCCACCACCACGTCGTCTTTGCCCACTTTAATGACAATGGCGTCTAAAATATTCGGAAGATGACCCGTTTCAAAACGCACGTCCACCGTAGGTCCGATAACTTGGATCACGTGACCGAGCTCGAGTTTATTTTTTGCGGCGTTGGCTTGAGAAGCCGCGCCTGATTTCTTGTCTTCCACATTTGTCTGCATAAAAACTCCTATTTGATAATGGGTTTATACCAAAATACTGGCGCCACTCACGATTTCCGAAAGTTCGCGGGTAATCGTGGCCTGCCGGGTCTTATTCTTTAAAAGTTTGAGCGAATCTAAAACTTCTTCACCATTCTCCGTCGCCTGCTTCATCGCCATCATGCGGGCGCTGTATTCGGACGTGAGAGATTCTAAAAGCACCAAATAGATTTTGCCCTCGAGATAACGTCCCAAAAGATTGGAGAAAACAGATTCAAAATCCGGCTCATACAAATACTCCACCGGATTTTTGACTTCGTTTTTGCTTGCCGCCAGATACTGCAAACTTAAAAATGGGTGCACACGGGTCGACCCGGCGCCGCCCGCTTTGTACTGCGTATAAAGAATACTGATCTCATCCGCCTTCCCGGAAAGGAAGTGTTGGATCAGCTCGGCAGTAATTTTTTTGGCCAGAGCCAAATCCGCCATCGCTTTTTCAGGATAATCTCCCAGCATCGGCACATGCTTTTTTCTAAAAAATTCGAAGCCCACTTTTCCGGCCGGGATCAAAAACGTCTCAAAACCTTGATTGTCCTTAAGCCAAAGATTCGCGGCCTTTACCAAATTGGTGTTGTACGCGCCGCAAAGCCCTTTGTCACCGGTCAAAACCACGAGCGCTTTCTTTTTAACCACTCGCTTCTCAAAAAGAGGATCACTCAAGTTGGCCGCGGCACCCGAAAGATTGGCGACCAGCTTTTCCATTTCCGAAAGATAATTTTTGGACTTGGAAAAACGTCCCTCCGCCTTTTTAAAACGGAAGGCGGCGATCATTTCCATGGCCTTGGTAATCTCATGGATATTTTTGATCGATTTCATCCGTTGGCGGATTTGTCTTAAAGAGGCCATCTTATTTTTTTAAGAATTCAACCTTAAATTCCGCCACCGCGCGGTCTAAACGCTGTGTCACGGAGTCTGTTAATTCCTTTGTCTTCTCAAGATCATTCACCACGTCGGGATATTTCTGCGAAACAAATTGGTGAAAGCCCTTTTCAAAGGTTTCAATTTTTTCCAAAGGAATCTCGTCTAAAAGTCCTTTGGTCGCCACATAAATAATGCTGACCTGTTGGGAGAGCGACATCGGGACAAATTGACCCTGCTTCAACACTTCCACCAGCCGCGCGCCGCGATTGATCTGGTCACGCGTGGATTTGTCCATATCCGAACCAAATTGCGCGAAGGCCGCGAGCTCGCGATACTGCGCCAATTCCAAACGGAGCTTACCGGCGACTTTTTTCATCGCCTTGGTCTGCGCGTTACCGCCGACGCGGGATACGGAAAGACCCACGTTGATGGCCGGACGAATGCCTTGAAAGAAAAGATCCGCTTCCAAATAAATCTGACCGTCCGTGATCGAAATCACGTTGGTCGGCACATAGCCGGACACGTCTCCCGCTTGCGTTTCAATAATCGGAAGAGCGGTAAGACTTCCCCCTTTTAAATCATCGCGCATTTTCGCGGCACGTTCCAAAAGTCTAGAGTGAAGATAAAACACATCGCCCGGAAACGCCTCACGTCCCGGGGGACGGCGAAGCAATAGCGAAAGTTCACGATAAGCGGCGGCATGCTTGGTCAAATCGTCATAAATCACCAGCGCGTGCATGCCGTTATAAAGGAAGTACTCGCCGATCGCGGCACCCGTGTAAGGGCTTAAAAACTGAAGTGTCGCGGCCGCATCCGCGGGAGCGTTGACCACCGTGGTATACGCCATCGCGCCGTGCTTTTCCAAAGTACGCACCACCGACAAAACACTGGAAGATTTTTGTCCGGTGGCGACATAGATGCAATGAACGTCTTTGCCTTTTTGGTTAATGATAGTATCAATCGCGACCGCTGTTTTGCCGGTCTGACGATCGCCGATAATCAGTTCGCGCTGTCCGCGTCCGATGGGAATCATGCCATCGATGGCTTTGAGGCCGGTTTGAAGCGG
>JAHFFN010000018.1:21048-30778 GCA_023247915.1 Candidatus Omnitrophota bacterium | reverse complement strand
AAATGACCGATCGAAAACGCCTTTCATCCGATTATAAAATGAATGATGGCTTGATCGAGGAAACCATGATTAATGCCATCCGCGGATTAGTCTTGATTCCGAACAAAGAGTCGATTAAAATCTTCTCCGATCTATCGAAGAGCGATTCTTCTTTAAAAGTAAGGCAAGCAGCGATTGACGCGTTAGAGAGTCAGTCAAAAATTTAAAATATTTTATCCGTCATAAAAGGTTTGTAATGCCAGACAATATTCCATCGGTTCCTGAAACACCCGCAACTCCGGTTGCTACCGTTGCCGCGTCCCCGGCGCCAACCGTCACCGCCAAGTCCGCCGAAGCTAAAATTGATCGTCGCGCTTTTATTTCCTGGGTTGGTCTTGGCTGGGTCACCTTCGCGGCGGCTACCACCGGCGCTTTGTCTATCGTACTGCGCTATCTTTTCCCGAATGTCGTATTTGAACCACCCACTTCTTTCAAAGCCGGATTCCCCAGTGATTATGATCCGGGCGTGGTCGATGAGCGTTGGAAAGCGAAGTACGGCGTGTGGCTTGTGAGAACCGCCGAGGGGATGTACGCCTTGTCGACGACTTGCACCCATTTGGGCTGCACCCCCAGCTGGCTATCCACCGAAAGTAAATTCAAATGCCCGTGCCATGGCAGTGGTTTTTATAAATCGGGGATTAATTTTGAAGGTCCGGCGCCGCGGCCGCTTGAACGCTACCGGATCTCCCTGGCCGATGATGGACAAATTTTAATTGATAAAAGCAAAAAGTTTCAGCAAGAAAAAGGCGAGTGGAATAATTCTGAGTCGTTTTTGAATTTATAGTCATAAGCCTTATATAAGGAAGCAACAATGCCGGAACCAGAAAAAAAGCCCAAATTTGATTTAGGAAAATACATCACCGAGACCCAGCTTTACAAGTCCATGTTCCGCCATGGCTATTCTACTTCGGATCGTGATCGCGCACTTTCGGTAATGACCAACGTATTTTTCCATCTTCATCCGGTAAAGGTTCGCAAGTCCGGCGCTCGTTTTGGTTTTACATGGTGCGCGGGTGGTCTTTCCTTCTTTGTGTTTTTAACCTTGGTCGTCAGCGGCATCATGCTGATGTTTTATTACCGGCCGACCGTTGAATACGCGTACAACGACATCCTGGCGCTTCGCGAGCATGTGCCGTTTGGCATCATGCGCGAATTGCATCGTTGGGGCGCTCACGCGATGATTATCACCGTCTGGCTTCACATGTTCCGCGTATTTATGACCGGCTCTTACAAGCCCCCGCGCGAATTTAACTGGATTGTGGGTGTGCTTCTTTTGGTTTTGACCATGCTTTTAAGTTTTACCGGATATCTTTTGCCGTGGGATCAGCTGGCCATGTGGGCTATCACCGTCGGCAGCAACATGGCGCGCGCCACGCCGTTCTTAGGGCATGAAGGTCCTGGCGCGGCTCTTTTGTCGCTCGGGGATATTCATCTGGTGACTTCCGGCAGTGACGTTCGTTTCGCGCTTTTAGGCGGTCGCTTTGTCGGAGCGGGAGCTTTGCTTCGCTTTTATATTTTGCATTGCGTCGCGATTCCCACAGTGGTAGTCGTTTTGATGTCCGTGCATTTTTGGCGGATCCGTAAAGACGGCGGAATTAGCGGACCTTTATAATGATCGAAGCTTTTAAGATTTTTATTAATTCCGTATCTTCGCCAGCGACCATTTTCACGCTAGCCGTCATCGTCTTCATTCTTTTTGTTTCTTTTCCCAAACAAGCCACTTCCGCCATTGTGATGATTCCTTTGCTTATTTTTGCGGCAGCTTTCTTGGCGATCGGACTAACCGACAAACATTTCTATCACATCATCACAACGCCGGACAATGTGCCCATCGTCGGCCTTATCTTTATTTTTGGCTATTTCACCTGGTACGCGATGCGCAAAGCCGTCATCAATGACGAACGAATGGCGCAAGGGAAGCCGACAATCGAGAAAGAGGAGACCGATGAGAAGGTATTGGTTTTCCCTTATCTCATTTTTATTGAGTTTGTGATCGCGCTGGCTTATTCCATTATGCTCGTGGTGTGGTCAATTTTCTTAAAAGCGCCGCTTGAAGAACCCGCCAATCCGACGGTTTCGCCCAATCCCAGCAAAGCGCCCTGGTATTTCTTAGGCCTCCAGGAAATGCTCGTTTACTTTGATCCTTGGATCGCGGGCGTTCTTTTGCCGACTTTTATTATCATCGGGCTTTGCGCCATTCCTTATATAGACCGCGATCCGGCCACGTCCGGCTATTATTCGTTCAAAGGCCGCAAATTCGCGATCATCGCTTACCTTTTCGGTTTCTGGATCTTGTGGATTCTTTTGATCATTATGGGAACATTCTTACGCGGACCTAACTGGAATTTCTTTGGACCGTTCGAGGTCTGGGATGTGCATAAGGTGGTTCCGTTGGTAAACGTGAACCTATCCGAAATTATTTTTATTAAATGGTTTAGCGTGGGGCTTCCCAAAGCCTGGTTTGTCCGTGAAGCGCCGGGCATTCTCTTGGTGTTGGCTTATTTGATTATTCCGCCGGCCATTTTAGCTAAAACCGCTTTCAAAGAAATTTATAAAAAATTAGGCGCCGCGCGCTACGCCATTTTGGTGATGCTGATGCTCATGATGTTGTCACTGCCAATCAAAATGTATCTGCGCTGGGCATTTAATTTGAAATACCTTGTCGCGATCCCTGAATTTTTCTTTAACATCTGACCATGCCTCCAAAACCCAACCCCACACTTTATAGCGTTTCCAAAACCTTTATGTGGTTCGCGATCACGAGCTTCGTTCTCTTGCTGTGTTTGGTCGCGATGGTTTATCTGGACTACAATCGCGAATGGAAAGGTTGGCAGAAAAAATTTATCGCCCTGAAGGTTGAAAAAACCCAAAAAGATCTCGCGGAAGCTTCAGGAAAAATTGATCGTAGCCAGTTAGAGACTCTCACCAAACAACATGCCGAGGCGGTGAAGGCGATGGAAGCGCATCATAAAGACGCCGCGGCGGCCGAGCAGACGGTCGAAAACGCCAATTCCAAAGCGGTGAAAGCCAAGGGGATTTATCAAAATTTAAAACAGTATCAAGATTCTTACCGGTATTTTTTTGAAGAATACCGCCGCGAAAATGACAAGCGCGCCGCAGAATACAGCGTCAAACTTGAAAAAGTAATTCCGGAGCTTGCCAAAGCCAAGAGTGAGCTCGAAACGCTGGAGGCTCAAAAAGAAGAGGCGGATAAAACTCTTGCCGCTTATAGCGCCAAAGAAAAAGAACTTCAAAAATCCATCGATAAGCTTATGGAAGACAAAACACGCGTGGAGCGTCGCCTGGAAGCCGTCAAGCCGACACTCGCCAAAGATATTTTAAATGCGCCGATGGTTGATTTTATTCATCCGACGCTTCAGATTCAACAAATCGTGTTGGACAATCTGCAGGATGATTATCATTTTGCCAAAGTTCAGAAAGTGGATCGCTGCACCACTTGCCATCTCGGCATTGATCAAAAAGGTTTTGAAGATGCACCGCAACCTTTCCGCACTCATCCCAAGATGGAGCTTTATCTGTCGGCGACCTCGCCGCATCCGGTTGAGAAATTTGGTTGTACCGCTTGTCACGCGGGCAACGGTCACTCGGTCAGCTTTACCAACGCCGCGCACACACCCAACTCCGAAGAACAGGCGAAAGAATGGGTGAAAAAATACCATTGGGAAGAACTTGAAAAGTGGGACGCCAAAATGCTTCCGATGAAGCATGTCGAAGCCGCTTGCGCCAAATGCCATCAAAACGTCCTGGAAGTGCCCAAAGCGGATAAATTGAATGAAGGCCGGAGATTGGCGCAGACCCAGGGATGTATCAATTGTCACAAAATCTCAGGGATGGAAAGCCATTGGAAAGTCGGGCCGGATTTGGAGCATGTCAGTTCTAAACTGGATCATGACTGGATCGTCAAATGGCTTCAAAACCCTCAAGACTTTCGACCTTCCACCAAGATGCCACGCATTTTCCATCTTTCAAACACATCCACACCGCAAGATATCGAGCGTGGCAATGCCGCCATTGAAAGTATCGCCGCTTATTTGGCTAAAAATTCAGAGCCGGTCGAATTAAGCAAGCCGTCCGTCAAGGGAGACTCCGCGCAAGGTGAAAAACTCGTCAAAGACTTAGGGTGCTTGGCTTGCCATTCCGTCGGCGACGTCAAAGCGGGAACTTTTGGCCCCGAACTCTCCGGCCTTGGCAGCAAAGTCACTCAAGAATGGCTGTATACCTGGCTAAAAAATCCCAAACACTATTCTAAAAATACCCGGATGCCTTCCTTGAGACTCTCCGATCAGGAGGCGACCGACATCAGCGCTTACCTTTTATCCCTTAAAAACGAGCCGTTCGCATCCAAGGCCGCCCCCAAGGCGAAGCCGGAAGTGATTGATGAATTAGTTCTGACCTCTCTGCAAGGCACCATGCGCTTAGCGGATGCCAAAACAGAGCTCGCGAAAATGAGCGCGGAAGATCGCCTGCAATTTTTAGGTAAAAAATCAATTTCTCACCAGGGCTGTTATGTCTGCCACAGCATCAAAGGCTTCGAAGACGCCAAGCCCATCGGCGCCGAACTGACCAATGAAGGCCACAAAGACATTCACCAGTTTGATTTCGGTTTTGTGGATATTGAGCATTCCCGCGCGGCCTTTATTCATCAAAAATTGAAAAACCCACGCATTTACGATCAAGGAAAAGAAAAAGATTATTACGATAAATTGCGCATGCCTCAATTCAACTTAAGCGAGGATCAAATTGACGCGCTGACGACTTTTGTTTTGAGTCTAACTGAAGAAAAAGTACCGATGGAAATGCAAAAACGCCTGGATTTGAAAGAAAAAGAAACAGAAGAGGGTCGTCTTTTGGTTTCCAAGCTCAATTGCAACGGTTGTCACGCGCTGGACGGCAAAACCGGTCTTCTGCGAGAACTCAATGAAGATAAGGGCAATGCTCCGCCGGTGTTGGATGGGGAAGGCGCGAAGGCTCAAGAAAAATGGCTTCACAGCTTCTTAAAGAGCCCGGCGCCCATTCGCCCATGGCTAACCTATCGCATGCCAACCTTTGACTTGACTGATGACGAGACCACAACGCTTGTTCACTATTTTGCCAATCTGTCTCATGAGAACATCTCTTACCAAGGAACCGTTTTACCGGAAACCTCGCCGGAAAAAGTGGCGGCCGGCAAAGAGCTCGTGGAAAAACTTCAGTGCATGAAATGCCACCAAGTTAACGCGGACTCCGCCGCGATGGGCACTTCTTTCTTGGCGCCGGACTTGATTTTGGCGAAGCATCGCCTGAAGCCCGAATGGGTCAAAAAATGGCTCACAGATCCCCAGGTGCTCCAAGAGGGAACCATGATGCCCACCTTCTTTGCGGATGGGCAAACCCCGATCCCCGACGTGTTGGGTGGCGATACCAACACTCAAATTGAAGCGATCCGCGACTACCTGTATCAGTATCAGTCCGGGTCGGACTCTGCCGATAGCTCAAAAACAAATAAAAAATAAATTGCTTATCCAGGGCGCTTGGCCGTATTATATAAGTATCCTTTTTGTGTGGTGAATTCCCTAACATTGCTCTTAAATAAGGAGATTTTTGATGAGAAATAAAAAACATTTTTTTGCATTTATTTTAAGCGTCATGGCCGTGTCCTTCTTGGCCGGAAGCGCCTTGGCAGCCAATGTCACAGGTAAAATTGCGTTTGATGGGGTAGCGCCAGCGGTGGAGATGATCAAAGCCGACGCCGATCCGCGCTGCAAAGCCGTACATCCGACCGGAATTACACCGGATCAAGTCATTGTCAATTCCAACAACACACTTAAAAATGTGTTTGTGTACGTCAAAACCGGTCTTGAAGGCAAAAAGTTTGACGCTCCGAAAGAAGCGGTTAAATTTGACCAACATGGTTGCCAATACAACCCCAAGGTGTTCGGTATTCAGACCAATCAACCTCTAGAAATCATGAACAGCGATGACACGCTTCACAATGTGCACGCACTTCCTACCGCCAGCCAATCCTTCAATCTGGGAATGCCTATCAAGGGAATGAAGCTCAAAAAATCATTCGCGAAACCGGAAGTGATGGTTAAGATTAAATGCGAAGTGCATCCGTGGATGTCTGCGTACGCGGGCGTTCTGGATCATCCTTTCTTTGCCGTCTCCGGAGATGATGGAAGTTTCACCATCAAAGGCTTGCCGGCGGGAAAATACACCATCGAAGCTTGGCATGAAAAATACGGCACACAAACTCAAGAAATTACCGTTGCCGATCAAGATCAAACCGCTGATTTTACATTTAAAGCTTAAAATAATTTCGGTACCCATTACGGCGGATCCGTCCACTCAAGCATTCGGAGTGGATCGATCCGCCGCACTGTTTAGGTCGCTGGCTTAAGGGAGCCTGTCATTAAAAAAATTCACTTATACCGCTATTCGTTATTCCTAGCCATCGCGAGTTTTTTCCTCATTGTCGCGGGCGGGCTGGTCACAAGCACCGGCTCCGGACTTTCGGTGCCGGATTGGCCACTCTCTTACGGACAAGTCATGCCGCCGATGATCGGGGGGATTCGTTTTGAGCATTCCCACCGCCTTATTGCCGGATCCGTCGGCATCTTCACGCTAATTTTAATGGGAATGCTTCTTCGCTGGGAACCCCGCCGCTGGATGAAAAATCTAGGTATCGCCGCGTTTTTAGCGGTTGTACTGCAAGCGGTTTTGGGCGGCTTAACCGTCATTTATCTTTTACCGCGCTGGATTTCCGTGTTTCACGCTTGTCTGGGTCAAACTTTTTTTGCGACCATCGTTCTCATTA
This sequence comes from Candidatus Omnitrophota bacterium, assembly GCA_023247915.1. Lineage (GTDB taxonomy): Bacteria > Omnitrophota > Gorgyraeia > 2-02-FULL-51-18 > 2-02-FULL-51-18 > JAHFFN01. Next base: position 23,922 of record JAHFFN010000018.1, on the reverse strand, counting down.
CTTACTTCTTATCCACGCACTGGAGTGATGAAGGGGAGAGGGTAGAGTCCACGCACACGGTTTCTTTCCAACGTTTGGCGCTGGCGACCACCGCCTTTATTTATATTCAACTCATTTTGGGAGCATTGACGCGACACGGGCAAAAAACAGATCCCATCATCAATTATCATTATCTCACCGCCTTTTTAGTTTTTCTTCATGCTATTTTTCTTATTTTTAACTCCTCGCGCGATTCGGGTATTAAAAACCGATTGTTTAACCACGCGCTTCTTTTGGGCGGATTGATTACACTTCAAATTTTTCTGGGTTTTGGCGCGTTTCTCGCAACGCGAGTCTTTTCCCATGAGGCGGCAACGCTTTCCGATGTTTTTTTCCGTATCGCGCATCAGGCTAATGGCGCTCTCGTCCTTATGACAAGTGTCTTGCTGACGGCGCGTTGTTATCGCGGTCTGGCCAAATCCCCAGCGGGAGATGACAGTATGAATTATCTGGAGCTTGTAAAGCCCCGGCTCACGCTAGTCGTCGCGATCACCACTTTTTTAGGCTACTGGATGGCACTTCCGGATCATCATGTAGGTTGGCACAAACTCTTTCATGTGCTTTTGGCGACTTTGTTTATCGGCGCCGGCGCCAACACCTTCAATCAAATTTTGGAAAAAGATGCGGACGCCAAAATGAAGCGCACGCAAAATCGTCCTTTGGCCAGCGGTCGGATGGAGCAAGGCCGTGCCATTGTCTTTGGGGCGACTACGGCGATTTTTGGAATCATTTATATGTTTTTTTTAGTGAATACATTGAGCGGTATCTTAGGACTCGTCACTTTTTCAATCTATGTTTTTTGTTATACTCCTATGAAGCGCTGGAGTCGTCTCAACACCTTTGTGGGAGCTATTCCTGGGGCGATCCCGGTTGTGATGGGTTGGGCGGCCGCGCGAGGCTCTATCGGCGTGGAAGCGCTGGCGCTTTTTATGATTTTGTATTTTTGGCAATTGCCGCATTTTATCGCTATTCTCTGGACATATAAAAAAGATTATTTGAGCGGTGGTTTTAAAATGATCACGCTATCGGATCCAGAAGGCGTCGGAAGCGCCCGGCAGCTGGTTTTTTACGCGATGCTTACGGCGCTAGCGACACTTTGGCCATTTTATTTGGGCATGTCAGGAAAGATCTATTTTGTCTTGGCGGTGTCTTTAGGGGTTCTGCTGGTCGGCTCGGGAATCTTCTTGGCGTTCAAAAAACTAAAAAACGCAAAGTTTTTCATTCCAATATCCATCGCGTATTTACTTTTGTTATCACTAGCGATGACGATCAATAAACAATTTTAAGGGAGGGGCTATGGCGCAAAAAAAAGACTCGACTGTTTTGTGGTGGATTGGCTGGATTATTTTAACCATTGTTTCTTTTTTTGTTTCCGCTTATTTTTGGACACACTTTATCGCCAAACACGTCGGGCCGATCAGCCAGCCGGGAGTGCCCGTGTTGTGGGTGGCCACCGTCTTTGGTGGTTGGATGGTGCTTTTGATTCCTCTCATCATCGTGATGTACAACAAGGTGGATCGCGCGTATGAAGACGCGAGAATTTCACGAGAAAACATCGCCTTTGACAAAGCCAAAGCGGAATTCAAAGTGCGCTCCGAGAATATCGACCCGGAAAAGCGCCTGCTCTCCAAAGCGTTGAAAAATAAATTAAAAATCATTCCTCCGGCGGTGAAGCGTGGGCATCTGGTCACCGCTATTTTGAAAGACGGCCGCAAGATTCCTCATGTTTTCGTCCTGAAAGGGGAGGACGTTTTGGGCATTTACGGCGCCCAACGCCTTGATTTTGACATTCAGTCCATCGTCGATTTTGAAGCTTCGGACTTGGATCATTTGCCTGAATTTAAAACCGAAGAGTGGCTGCGTCTGGACGGCGTGGGCGCCTAAATAAAGGACACCCGGTGAATCGCTTTCTCTATCTTTTGGGACGAGCCCTTCAAATCACAGGGCTTCTCACTCTTCCGGCGTCCTTGTGGGAAGCGGAGATCAAGCGAAGCGAAGCCGGCTCAATCCTATTTTTTGTCGGCGGGATATTTATTTTTGCGCTTGGAGTTTTCTTGACGAATTTTTCAAAAAAAGGTTAGAATGAACTCATGAGTAATTCCAGTGATTTTATCAGTCCCTATTCGGCTGCCAAAGCGGAAGCGGTAACTGCCGAAAAAAATACCAAGGCTCCGCGCAAAAAAGCGCCGCCCAAACTCGCCGTCATCAATCAAAACGGCTGTACGGGCTGTGAGGCTTGCATCGTTTTCTGTCCCGTGGATTGCATTGAAATTGTGCCCGGCGTTCAGCACACGCAAATGCAGCAGGTCGTGGAAGTGGATTTGGCTCGGTGCATCGGATGCTCGCTCTGCGCGAAACATTGCCCGTGGGACACCATTTTAATGATGCCTTACGCGGAGGCAATCAATACTTCGCCTGAATATACTCTCCTCAGTGTCTGTGGACAGAAAACCGCAAAAGATATTTCCCAGCCAACAAACTAACAGCTTTTATTCTCTAAGAAATCTGCTATCTTTTCTTCTAAATTAATTCCGTACAATTCTTTCATTTCAGGAATACCTGAGGGACTCGTGACGTTCACTTCCGTTAAATACCCATCAATCACGTCGATTCCCGCAAAATAAAGACCATTTTTCCTTAAGAGGGGTTTGAGGGCGCTGACAATCTGGCGATCCCTGGCGGAAACTTTAGACGCGTGCATGCTTCCCCCGAGCCCTAGATTGGCTCTGAAATCATGACGCGACGGTTTTCGTATAAAAGCGCCCACGATATTTCCGTTTAAAATAAGAATGCGCTTGTCGCCGATTTCTTGATGAGGAATAAAGCGCTGGATTA
>JAHFFN010000018.1:0-21038 GCA_023247915.1 Candidatus Omnitrophota bacterium | reverse complement strand
CTTGAGTGCTTTGTTTCAAAATGGCTAAAAGACGCTTGTTGCGTGGAAACACCGAAACAATTCCAGCGCCACCTTTATTGTCGAGTGGCTTTAAAACAACGCGGGACTTCATCGCATGAATAAACTTTTGGGCGAGGAGCGACTCGCTAGTCACCAGTGACTCTGGGCAGAGATTTTTAAGCGTCAGTCCGCAGAGTTTCTCACCGCACGCAAGAATACCGACCGGATCATTCAAAATAAATGTTTTTTTGCTAATCGCGGACAAAAGCTGAAGGGAGTTGACGTATTCCTCGTTAAACGGCGGTTCTTTTCGAATAAAAATACAATCCAAAGAGGCCAGCGGCACCGGCTTTGCGCTCAGAGACGAGGGCAGGTAGCCATTTTGCGCGTGAAGCTTAGCGGTTCGCAAAAATGCCTGCGGCTCTCCGTCTTTCCAAATCAAATGGCGGCTTTCGAAGTAAAAAACACGATGCCCGCGCTTGGAAAGCTCGTGCATGATCCAAAAAGAGCTATCTTCGTTGACTTTAACGCCTTGCGTCGGATAGAGTAAAAAAGCGATTTTCATATGAAATTCATTATAACACAGGGAATTTAATGAAATTATCCCGAGAAATTTTCAAAAAAGAGTTTTTGAAAGGCTCCAAGCCTCGCCGCCAGTGGCGTGTCGGCGTTGAATGGGAAAAAATAGGCGTTTACCGGAAAACAGGCAAAGCCATCTCGTACGGCGGCTCCGCCGGTGTCGCCACCATCTTTCAGCGATTAATCAAAAATTACGGTTGGGTCGCTCAGCCAGCCGCCCAACCCGTGATCGCCCTTAAAAAAAATAATACTTTCATCACGTTAGAGCCGGGAGGGCAAATTGAGCTTAGCGGAAAACCCGCTCGAATCCTCGCGGACAACGCCGAAGAGCTTTGCAGTCATCTAAAAGAAATACACGCTGTTTCTGAGCCGCTGGGGATTGTCTGGTTGGGACTCGGCGCTCAACCGTTAAGCGTCGCTGATCAAATTGGCTGGGTTCCTAAAAAACGTTATCGCATCATGCGAGCCAGCTTAAAAAATCGCGGCGAATTGACGTATTCCATGATGAAAGAAACCGCCTCAGTTCAAATTTCTTTGGATTATTTGGATGAACGGGACGCGATTCAAAAACTTCGGCTGGCGATGACGCTGTCGCCGCTGTTTACCGCTATTTTCGCCAATTCACCCTTTCAGAAGGCCAAGCCAAGCCCCTACTTATCGCGACGCGCTTATATTTGGTCTAAAACGGCTCCCGAACGTTCAGGGATTATTCCTGGAATTTTTGACACCCATTTTTCATTTGATCGCTATATCGATTACGCGTTACAAGTCCCGCTTCTTTTTCTTGTCCGAAAGGGGCGATGGATTCGTGTGGGGACGCGGCGTGGTGCGTCCTTACGGTTTACTGACTATCTCAAAAACGGCTACCAGGGTTTTGAGCCAACCCTGGAGGACTGGAAATTGCATTTAACTAGTATTTTTACTGAATCCCGGCTCAAAGATTATGTGGAGATCCGCAGCATTGATTGTCAAAAAACACCCCTGGGCTTAGCCGCGGTGGCCTTCATCAAAGGCCTCTTTTATGACAACAAAGCCAAGGAAAGTGCCCAAGGGCTATTCCAGGGCATTTCTGAGATCCAGATGCGGGATTTGGCCTTAAAAGCCCCTAAAACAGCCCTTTCTACCCCCTTTAAAGGCAAGAACTTACACTATTTTGGGGAGCGCCTTTACCAGCTGGCAGGGGAGGGGCTTCGTCGCTTGGGGGATGAGGGTTTAGCCGCAAAAAATGAAGTGGATTATCTAAAGCCTTTGGGGGAAATTCTGGTGACCAAACGTTTGAGTCCGGCTGAATTGCTCCTGGCTCAAACCAGGGTTTTCAAAAATACTCGCCAGCGTCTGAATGAAATCATCCGGCTTTCAACGATCTAGCTTCTAAGCTTATAGCCGATCTTAAAAAGATGCTTCACAAATAAAAACAAGGCAATCGCCATCACCGCGGCAAGTCCCATGCTGGCAACAACACTCACATCCGAAACACCGATCATCCCGTAACGCAAACCGCTAATCAAATAAAAGATGGGGTCAAGGTGGGTGATAAATCTCAAAGGCGCCGGTACCATCGACAAGCTATGAAAGACTCCGCCAAAATAAATCAGCGGGGTCAGCACAAAAGTACCCCAAATGGAAAGCTTTTCAAAGCCTTCCGCCCAGAGTCCCACTAAAAGCCCCAGGCAAGAAAAAATTACCGTCACCGTCACAAAGAAATAAGCGACGATCCAGACATTATAAAAATAAAATTGCGTGAAACACAAAGAGACCAAATAAACACCCGTTCCCACCAACAAACCGCGCGTGACACTGCCGATCAAAAGCCCCAGAACCATTTCGAAATAAGACAGCGGGGAGAGCAGCATTTCTTGAATCAAGTTCTGCCACCGTGAGATAAAAAGCGAGGAAGAGGCGTTGGTGTAAGAACTTTCAATCAAGTGCATCATCACCAGTCCTGGGATCATGAATTGAATGTAGGGAACGCCGTTGACCGCGACATTTAAATTTTTTCCGATCGAGAATCCGAAAACAAAGGTAAAAAGCGCCGAGGAAATCAGCGGCGGCAAAATGGTTTGCGTGAATACCACAAAATATCTCAAGATTTCGCGCTTCACCAGCGTTCTAAAGCCAATCCAATTTTTAATCATAGTGATTCATTGTCACGCCGGGTGAGCTCCAGATATTTTTTTTCCAAGCTTTGGTCTTGGATTAATAAATTTTTATCGCCACAATGGATAATTTTTCCGTGGTCAATGATAGCGATTGTCTTGGCCAGCCGCTCGGCCTCTTCCATGTAATGCGTGGTCAGAAAAATCGTTTTACCTTTTTTATTCAAATCCGTTAAAAAATTCCAGACCATGTACTTGAGCTCGATGTCGGTGCCGGCTGTTGGCTCGTCGAGCATCAAGATCTTGGGATCATGCATCAGCGCGCGACACAACAGAAGCCGCCGCTTCATTCCTCCGGAAAGTTTTCTAAAATCTTGATTTTTTTTATCGGTGAGACGGAAATAATCCAAGAGCTCCCGCGCGCGGGTAATTGCGTTGGCCTTGGAGACGCCGAAATAGCCGGCCTGATAAACCAGAAGATTTTCGATGTTGAAAAAAGGGTCTAGATTAAATTCTTGCGGGCAGAGCCCGATGAGCGCGCGGGTTTTCCGGTAATCCTGAACCACATCCAAACCAAAAACCTTGATCGAGCCGCTCTGAAAATTAGACAACCCCGTAATCGAATGAATCGTCGTCGTTTTCCCGGCGCCATTCGGCCCCAAAAACGCGATAAAATCGCCTTCGGAGACTTCAAGGCTAATGTCATCGACAGCTTTCAGAGATCCGTAAGCTTTTGTTAGATTTTTTACAGAAATAGCTAATTGGGACATGGTTTTAATATACCACACGGCTAACAAATCCACGGTTAAGAGTAGCGCAAACTTCAGTTTGCGTAATTCAGGTAGAATTCAAAATACCTAGAAAACACCTTATTCATTAGTGGGTAGACCAGAAAAAAGTAGGTCAGGTTTAAACCTGACCTACTTTTTTCTACTTGGGGCTCTACTGAATAAAAAGGGAACCGATTCGAGAGGATGTGCAAGCAATGTGATTTAGCAAACTAAAGTTTGCACTACTTTCATGCGATTGGTTTGTTAGCAATGGAGCTCCTTAAATCATAGATGCTTACAAAAAAATACCGATGCTATATAATATCTCGCATGTCAAAAAACAAACCAGCAAACATTAAGGCAATTTTATTCGATCTAGGAAAAGTGATCCTACATTTTAATTTTGATCCGGCGTTCCAGCGGCTTTCCAAGGCCTGCGATCTTCCTCCGAAAGAAATCGAAGATTATTTTATTAGCGCCGGATTGGAAGTGCTGTATGACGGCGGCAAAATCTCCTCGCAAGATTTTTACCGCACTATCAAAAAAGCTGTCGGGCTGCGTTTGAGCTTCACGGCATTTAAAAAAACATGGAATGAGATTTTCACGCCCAACCGGCTGATCGTCGACTTGATCCACCGACTTTCCAAAACACATCGTTTGGTTCTCATCTCCAATACCAATCAGATGCATTTTGAATACATCAAAAAGCGCTATACCATCCTAAAAAAATTCGACAAACTCATCTTGTCTTACAAAGAAAAATGCCGAAAGCCGGACGAACGCATTTACCGAACTGCCGCGAAAGCTTGCCAAGCCAAGCCGGCGGAAATTTTTTATATCGATGACCGTCGCGACTTGACGGAAGCCGCCGAAGAGTTGGGATTTCATATTTTTACTTATCACAAAGACAAACATTCCGAATTGCTCAAACAATTAACGCTGCTGGGGGTTTTGAAATGAAGCCAAGTCCAACTTTACTCGTGGCACAGAAAGCCGCCCGAGCCGCGGGAAAGCTGCTCATGGCTTCCTACGGAAAATTAAAAACATCGCAAATCCATACCAAATCAAAAAATGATTTTGTGACCGAGCTGGATAAAAAATCAGAAAAATTAATCATCGGCATCATTCAAAAAAGTTTTCCGCATCATTCGTTTCAAGCGGAAGAAAGTGGGCTCTCATCCAATCATTCCGAAGACGCCGCGCGCTGGATCATCGATCCACTGGACGGCACCGCCAATTATATCCGTCAATTTCCAATGTTTTCGGTCTCCATCGCTCTTTATGAAAAAAAAGCGCTGCAATGCGGCGTGGTCTTTGATCCCGTCCACGAGGAAATGTTTTATGCTCAAAAAGGAAAAGGTGCTTATTTGAACGGCCAGCGACTCAAGGTTTCTCCGGCGAAACATTTGGCGGACGCCATGATGGCCACCGGCATTCCTTTTAGAGCCCGCGGACGTTTTGACGAATACATGGCCACCTTCAAGGCGGTTTCTCTGGCTAGCCAGGGAATGCGGCGCGGCGGGTCAGCGGCGATTGATTTGGCCTATGTGGCCTGCGGCCGCTTTGACGGCTTTTGGGAAATCAATCTTTCGGCTTGGGACATCGCGGCCGGCGCCCTCATCATCGAAGAGGCTGGCGGCAAGGTCACCGACATGTGGGGGAGGGGCAATTATCTTGAGAGTGGGGACATTTTAGCCTCCAATCGTCACATTCACGGAGAAATCCAGGCCATCACTTCCACCACCTTGACCCCCAAGATCGATTCCTAGCAAATGCCCACCAAACCATTCTTTGAAGACGATCATTGGTGTTATGCCTGCGGCAGTGAAAATAAACACGGCCTCAAACTTTCTTTTGATCATTCCCAAAAAGAACAGCTCACATCCACCGTCACTTTTTCCAAAGAGCATCAGGGGTTTAAAGGCGTGGTTCATGGCGGCATGCTGGCCGTGGTGCTCGATGATTTGATGGTAAATCTAGCGTGGCGTGAAAATTGTCACGCCGTTACCGGCGAATTGAATCTTCGGCTCAAAAAACCGGCGCTCGTCGGGGAACCCTTGTCGCTTTTGGCCTGGGTGGTCAAGAAAGACTCTAAAATTATCTATCTAGAATCTTCCGCGAAGAACTCCAAAGGAGATCTCGTCGCCTTAGCCAAAGCCTCTTGCGTCATTTTGAAAGAGGCTTAAGCGGGGTTGAATGCCTCTTAAAATAGAGGTACACTAAAAGTTTCTAAGAACAGGAGAGGCCTTTATGCCATACGTCAGTTTACGCGTCGTCGGAAAATTAACTCGCCAACAAAAAATACAAATCGCCAAAGAGTTTTCGGAAACCCTTGAAAAAGTGGCCGGAAAACCTAAAAACGCCACCTATTTGGTTTTTGATGAGGTTGAAAAAGAAAACTGGGCTCAAGGCGAAAATTTATTTGGATAAATGATTCAGCTCATTAACGCGAGGATTGTGTATGCCTATTGAAAAACAGCTTTCCGTATTTATGGAAAACAAGCCCGGGCGCCTGTCGCATATCTGCAACACTTTGGGCGAAGCGGATATCAATATTTTTGCCATGTCCGTTCACGACACCGTGGATCACGCGATTGTCCGTCTGATTGTGGATCATCCCACCAAAGCGCTGGTGATTTTAGAAGAAGAAGGGGTTTACACCATCACACAAGACGTGGTCGTGGTTGAAATCGACAATAAGCCCGGCATTATTTCGACTATTGCCAAGAGACTTTTTCGCGCCGACATCAATATTGAATACGCTTACTGCACCGCCACCAAAAACCAGGAATTTGGTTGTTTAGTCATCAAAACAACCGACCCTGAGCAAACGCTTGAAATTCTCGAAGCCGTTTAGTTTTTTAGTTTTATTATTTTTATCCTCCATTACCGCGGATACTTTTGCCGCTGCGACACGCCAAAGCGCTAAGGTGAGCGAAGTGCTTTCCGGAGACTCGGTGCGCCTTTCCGGCGGAAAAGTTCTTAAATACGCGGGCATTCAATCCCCGCCGCGACAAAGCAAGATTCCCTTGGTGCGTGAATACGGCGAAAACGCCTTCAAATTCAATCAAAGTCTCGTCGAGGGCAAGACCATTCAAATGGAGTGGGATTCCCAAGTGCGGGATGATCAGGGGAGACTGCTTGGTTACGTTTTTCTGGAAGATGGCACTTTTGTGAATCAGGAAATTTTACTCGCCGGTCACGGCAAAGCCGTTAACACCGTGCCCAATATTCGCTACGCGGATCTTCTCAGAAAAGCCGATTTGGGGGCGCGTCGCAAAAATTTAGGCCTGTGGAAAGAAGAGCCTAAAAATCCATTCATTCAGAGCGAATACATTGGGGATATGAATACCAAAATTTACTATTTTCCGACATCCCCAGAGTTAAGCGATATTCCAGAATCACATTTAATCAAATTTCGCTCGCGAATCGACGCCAAAGCCGCTGGCTATCGAGCCTGTTTTGACTGCAAAGAAGCGGATCAAAGCCTGCTCTAAGCGGCTATTTTCTTCGTTATTTGACAGCCTTTTAGTTCTATGTTAAAATTTTTATACTTTAATATGAAGGAGAGCTAGCGATGTCTAAAGGTGTCGTCAAGTGGTTTTCGAATCAAAAAGGGTACGGTTTTATCACTCCGGATGGTGGCGGAAAAGATGTGTTTGTTCATCATAGTGCCATCAGCGGTGAAGGCTACAAAACATTGGATGAAGGCCAGCAAGTGGAATTTGAGATCACCCAAGGTCCTAAGGGGGAACAGGCCTCGAACGTTCAAAAGCTCTAGCTTAGTTTGTAACCTGCTTATTTAAAAGAAGTTAGAAAACCCGGAAGCTTTCTTAAAAAAGTCAGTTTCCGGGTTTTTCTTTTTTTGGGTTCTCTTGTAATTCAATCCTTTAGATGCTATACTTTGCAGTAAATTCACCTTATTTAAGGTTCGAAACACAAGGAGAGGCATGAACCGCATGGAAGCCCAAGACACTCAAGACCGCAGAGAATTTTTTAGAATCAACTTCAGCACACCGCTTCAATTCAAAGCTTATTCCGTTGATGAAAAGTCAAAATCATCTAAATCCTTGGATTCGGCAACCCGTGGCATCAGCCAAAACGTCAGCCAATCCGGCATTTTGTTTCACACCAAAACCAATCCGCCGGCGCTTTCCAGCCTGGTTTGGCTCAACCTGGACATACGCACCCTCAAAATTTGCCAGGAAATTGAAAACCGAGCCTTGGTTCTGAACAATGGCCTAGTGGGACGCGTCGTCCGCGTTGAAGAAGATAACCATACCCATAACAGCTATGACGTAGGGGTTTGCTTTCTGACCAACGAGGAACGGGGAAACCGCGAAGTCCAGCAACTTCTTTCCGAAATCAATCAAGGCGCTTAAAACCTAATAAAACCGGGATCGGTTTTGGCCTGAATCTTACCAAGCTTCAGGCTTTTTCTTTATCCCTCTAATGTCCTATAATGTATCTTATGTTAAGTAATATAGAGGGCGAAAAGGCGGGTTATTCGTTATAGCTGACCACTTCAAAGGTTTGGCTGGCGCCAGAAGTTGTCATGCCGGAGATTGAAGATGTCGCGCTAGAGTTATACGTTACCGTCATGCTGTTTTGAGCCGTTGGGGACACGGTAATATTGCCACGCGAAACTACCGACCCGGTGACCGTGAGTTCATCATGGTTGCCGGATGAATACGTCATGTTGCCTTGGGAATAAAGCAGGCCGGTGACCCTTAAATACGCTCCCCCATTGCCATTGCTGGAAAAGGTAAAGTTACCCTGTGAAACAACAGCGGGGAGACTGGAAGGTGCGGTGACAGTTACTTTTGGGTAAGTATTGCCACTTTTATTAATCGTAATATTTCCGCCAGCCACCAAGCACGCGCGGGTAGTCTGAGTGCCTTCAATGGTAATGTTTCCAGCCACATAAATCACGCCCCCAGCCGGTGCGGCCGGAATCGTAGAAGTTGAGGTGTAGCTCTTATTGCCACTGTAATACTGCCCATTCGTTTGGGCGATGCCTTGATAATAACTCATACTCACGGTTGGAAATGGTACTGAAGAGGTGTAGTGCTGAGTACTGGTTCCGCTGAGTGTCACGCTGGAGTTTGAGGTGATATTTCCTCCGGCCGTTGAACTTCCGGTAATGGCCAAGACACCACCGCTGGAAGGCCCGTCTAAAGTTGTGTTGCCGGCCGAATAAATATTTCCCACGATGGTTCCTGGGGATTGGCCGGTTCCGGAATCAATGGTTGCGTTTCCTCCCGCCGCAAAAGCATAATTGAGCGCTGTTGTGCCAGTAGCCCCAGCCACCTCTGCGGTCACCGATCGCGTTACATCATCCACAGTGCCCGTGGATGTTAACAAATAGCGTGAGCCAGAAGCCGTTGCATGAGCGCTATACGAACCCGTGTCCAATGTTCCTGAAAAAGTGCTGCCGATGTATGTTGTCCAGTTGGTTGAATAGGCGCTGATCGCGCGCGACATTCCTGCCTCCGCCAATTGTTGCGCTTGTGCCGCTTTTTCCATGCGATGCACAAAATGAAGATCCCGTGTCGCCATTTCGTACGCGTAGCCTCCAACCAATGTCATTAAGAACGTTGAGATCAGGGTGGTGATAAAGATCGTGCCCTTATTATTCTTTAGCCTAGAAACATTTTTCATAAATCCCCCTCTCCCCGCGCCGTTAGTTGCCGGTATTCCGGCAATCAATTGCTGAACTCAATGTACAAGTATAAGTTTTTCCCTGAAAATCAGTTTCGACATCCAGTTCCACGTCCAGCGCCTTAGTAATGGCCTGACCATCCACCAGCACCGAGAAGATGCCATAATTAGGTCGTTTCGTATAATACCCGCTCACTTCAACCAGCGAAGTTTGTCCAGGCCATGTCAATGCCACTTTGTCCAGTTGAGGATAAGTGGTGTAAGGACTGGCGGCGGTCAAAGTTGCTTGAAATTGCACATAGCGACCTGTTCCAATGCCTGTAATAGATCCAGGTGAGGCGCCTACCGAACTAATGCTAGCCCAGTCTGTAGCACCTGTCATCTCCGGATCACTGGAAGAACGCGATTTTAACGCATAGGTTCCATACCCATTGGTAGTCCATGAAATTTGACTGTATGCCGGAGCGGTCAGCGTCGTATCATAAATTTGTGAGGTGGTGGTTCCTGTCGCAGACCAAATGGCCATCTCTTGTACCGCATGAATCGCCGAGCTTGTGGCATAGCCAGGATCCGTCCCAGCCCAGGTCGCATTCGCAGTACTGCCATTTTCCATGTAAGAATGCGTCCCGGCGCCGGCGTCCCAATAAGTTTCATTGGCATAGGCCGCCGAGGTGTCCACAGCAACGCTGACTAAATAGTCGGTGGCGCTGGGATAAGAAATGCTGGCATTGGGAATAAACCAATTGCTCCAGGCATACGCGCCAGCGGGAATAGCGATCGTGGTAGGGCCTGTGGCGCCAATCGCCCCCGTCCCATCCTCTTCGCCTTCGGAAATTGTACCATTATTGAAATAAAGCTGGGTCGGTGTATCGGCAAAATTATAGGTTGATCGACGGCCAAAATAAGCTGCGCTAATCGTCAGTGGATCTGTAGAAGAAGCTACAAATTTCAAACGAATCATCTGGCCGGCCTGCGTGATTGTAGAGCCTGAAATAATATTTCGAATTGTTTTATTGTTCACCGCCGAAGCGTTATCTTCATTGGTGACTCCTGTTTGAATACTGGCTCGCCAACCCGGACTCAAACTTTGACTCTCGCGGCTAGCGACGGTAATGACTGGATTCGTTCCAGTGACCGAGGTGTTATCATGCGTCATGTCTTCAAAATTAGATTCAATCCATTTGTCATAATAGGTTTGAAAAGTGATGTAATCATTCACGGTGGTTGCTTGGTATTCCAACTGATAATTTCCTCCCCAAGAAGCCGTCTCCGCGTAAGAACTCATATCTTCGCTGTTTTGAGTCTTTCCACTGCTAGCTGAAACTGTCAAATTCTCAGCCTCTTGATCACAACCGCTTGGCGCCAAAGAAATATGATCGATCCCCAGCCGGTAACCGGTTGACGATGAATTTTTTCCAGTCACTTTAAACTGAATCGTGTGATTGCCTGCCGCCAGCTTAATCGTTCCAAAACTAGTGTTCACGCTTTTATCCAGCGAGGCGCTATACCCATCAAAGGTTTGGCTAGTGGGATTGATCGTCAATGTCACATTATCCGCTGAAAACAATGTTTTTGTTGTTGCTCCAACACCGCTTCCTGCAGCCGCCACCGTATTTAATTGAGTTTGGCGGGTCGCGGTTGTTGTGTTGAAAGAGTTGTATACCGTGCGGCGAAGTTCGTTTTGGTAAACGTGATAAATAATTGTCTTATCCCAAGTGATTGAGGAATTGCTCACGCTCAAAAGGCCGGTAGAACTATTGGGTGTTGCCGCTGGAATACTAATCGCCGTGTAGGAAGTGCTTGTCGAGGGATAGAATAAAATTTTACCGCCATCCGCCAGCCGCGCGTCTTCTTTGATTTTTTCCATCGCCTCTTGAATGTTAAAACGGAGCTCAGTTTTTATTCCTTGGGATTTCCAATTTTTTGTCGAAAAAACCCATAAACTGATTACGGAGGCCAAGAACATTGTCCCAAGACCGACGGCCATCAACGCCTCTACCAGAGAAAATCCGTTTTTATTGATCGCTCGTCTCATAGGTCACCCGTTGTAAATAACTGTGGACATTTTCATCGGATCCGCGCTATCGGTGCCATTGATGGTGTACAAAACACTGACTGTCACTTTCGCAAGTTTAGCATCTGCATTATATGGCGTAGTGACCGTGGTGGAACGCGTAAACGTCCCGTCTGGATCGGGAACCCCCTCATCATCCAAAACCGTCGCGCTCTCGGCGGCAGCGCTCAGATCAGTAAAATTCATGGCGCGCAGCGTTTCAAGGTGATTCTTGGCTAGGTTGTACGCGATATACGCATAATCGGATTGTTTGGCCATTTTTACGTTGGACACGAGAACGCTTAAAAGACTCACCAGCGCTACTGAAAAAATAGCGATGGACGCCATGACTTCTACCAGCGTTGCCCCTCGTCTTGATCTCATCGTATAAGGCCTCAGTGACAGATTATTAAATAACTATCAAATCTTAATAGAAGTATACCATGCTAATTATAAATTAACAATAGCATATCCTATTTAAAATAAATGAGTTATGGAGACAAAAGAAAAACCCCCGGAAATTGCTTTCCGGGGGCTTCTTTAAAACGGTACTAGGTTGACTTAGAAAGTCACCTTCACAGAGGACACATATTCAGCCGCGGTGTTGTCATTCGGGGAAACATAAAGATTTCCCGGGAAAAACCAAACACCTTGAAGACCGAAGGTCACGTCTTCTGTATAAGCATACGTCAGAGTGACATCGATTTCAGAACCGATATCTTCAGACGCGACAGGCGATGTCGGAAGCGTCGGCGTCGTGTGGAAATCTTCGTCACCCCAGAAATAATAGTAGGTGCCGACGAGTTTCAAGTCCGCCATCGGGTTCATGGAGCCGGTGATGCTGAAGTCATTCTGGTTCTGGCCAGCAGCCTGGTCGGCGCCGGATCCGGTTGCCCAGTAAACTTCTTTGTAATCATGGTACCAGCCGTAGATAGGACCACGGAACGCACCGTTCCAAGATTCATAGTCCGCTGCGGTGGTGCTGCTCAAATCATTTTCACCTGAAAGATGGACGTATTCCAATGTCACTTCAGGCTTCCAAGCGTTGTCAAAGCGGTAGGTGCCGAAAAGATCCACACCGATCGCTGAACGATCACGCTGTTGTGCAACCGCGGCGCTGTAATCACCAAATTGGTACGCAACTTCCGCGCCCAAAGTGATCTGGGAGATAGGATCAAACTGCACGCGGCCGCCAATCGTGTTGGTCACGTTGTTGTCTGTTCCCACGCTACCGGCACCGGCGGCTGAAAGAGTCGCTTTGTCTTGTTGGCTGACAAAGTAACCATCCGCCACGGCGTTGTATTCGGAGAATTTATAGCTGACATAAGCAATCCACAGGTCGCTATCATCTTCCGAGTTGACTGAATTTTCAACGATGTTGGAATACACAAAGTCGAGAGTCCAAGGATTGAAATCCAAGGTCGCGCGAATGGCGTCAAAAGATTGAAGCGCCGTGTATTCGTCCGCTTCCGTCGTCCCGCCGTAATCTTGAGGATTCCAGCCGACGATAAAACCACGACCAAATGAAAGATCCTGACGACCAATGGTCAGGGTTAAAGGAGCATAAAAAATCTCCTTCATCTGAACATAGGCCAAATCGAGATCGACATCGAATTCATTGGCAGTGTTGTTGGGAGCCGCGCCAGTAGAAGCGCCATAAGTATCGGCGTTCCAGTCGCGTTGATTCACGAGGTTGATCACCGTGGACACATTGTCCGTAAGGTTCGCAGCTACTTGAACCTGGGTGATGCTCATGAAGTAGTTGTCCGAATCCGAACGGTTGTTAAGCGAAGTCGGGTTGGATCCCGCGGGCGCAACAGCCGTACCGGCAGGAACGTTTCCTGAGTCATTACCGCTGGTCAGGTCGAAGTTCGTGCGATTGAAATAGTAAGCGTCCAAAGAACCGCTCACTTTGACGTTTTGGGTCTCGGCGAACGCAGGCACCGCGAGGGTGGCCATGAGCGCCAAAACGAATAACGCTTTGATTGACTTCATAGTTTTAATTCTCCTAGTATTTCTTTAATTGTCTACGTTAGGGTATTGCTGTTTGGGTAAGAGCTTTATCAAGAGCTCTCTGGTAACCTTGATGCCTTTAGGTTCTTCACCCCTTTCCGCGGCGTAGTTTTGGTTACCTTATTATCTGTTTGATGCAGATAGACTAGAACGTCATTGTTAAATCAATGTAACAACTAGGTTAATATAGCATCCCGCGTTTATTTTCGCAAGCGATCCACAATCATGTTGATTTTGGCGGCAATCTGCTTCAAATCGTCTTTTTCACGCAGGTAAATACGCTGTTCATAGTCCCCTGCTAGAATCTTATCCAGACCCGATTCAATGCGTTCCAGAGGACCCACAAATTGATGCGAAATGGCGATAGAGAGCCATAGAATTGCGATAAATACCACAGGGATTACCCAAATAAGCAACAGGTTCACCCGCTCAATGACCGGGATTAGCGTCTCCCCCACCGCCTCTGGTAGCACCAACTGCTGGGCGAGCAGGTAAAAAACCACCTTGTAAAAACAAAAGCCCACGATGAGCGTCGGCGCTAAGATCGCGACAATCACAATCAAGACGTACTTGATTTGGAGCGGATGACGGAAAATCCAGCGGGTTCTGGTTTGCACGATAATTACCTCCTTATAAGGATGACGATCCTGTTTGATCTTTTCTTTTAAAAGCAATATTCTTAAAATCAGCCGAAGAGGAGGTATGCGTGTTATCCGAATCCGACATAAACGCAATAGCTCCGATTGGCTTGTCCGGTTTTTGACCAAAAATCTCCACATAGTCGTTAAACAAATTTCTTTCTTCAGCCATCCACCCGTCTTTTGATTTGGCGATTCCTGACTCCGCCACAAACAATTTCACTTTTCCGGAATAAGGGCTTGATTGAAAAACACCCTCCTCAATGTCCTTGTCCCACAAATACTCGATCACGCGCGTATTAAAAAAACTGGATCCCGGAAATACCACATAAATGCGCGCCGCGAAATCATCCTGTGAGCGATTAGAAAGCTCCGCTGGTTTTGGTTTTACGGGAAAAGTGGTTACGCGCCACTGCCATGCCAGATACAATCCAGGGGTGAGATCGTAATTCACTTTTTTGAAGAGCCCCGAAGAGGCATCCTGGCTTTTGGCGCGAAGAAATGTCTGCCCTTCCTCCTGGATCACATGATACTCCGATTTATTTTTAAAAATTTTCTCCTCCCAGTCTTTCAGAGAGTCTTCATTTTTAAAATTAAATGCTTGGACAACGTGGGAGGATTTTTTGGGTAAAGAAATGGGCTTAGATCCCATGGCCTGCCGATGCCGCTGCGTTGATCGCCCCTTTAAAAAAACACCCAACCGAATCATATCGGCGCTGTAGAGAGTTAAAAAAACGGCTAGCTCACAAATTAAGACAAGCGATAAAAATCTTCGCAAGTTATAGCGTTTCAATGAGCTCCCCTAAAATGATGGGTAATCGGCATACGACGATCCTTTCCAAAAGCCCGCGGCGTGATTTTAATACCGGGAGGCGCTTGGCGGCGCTTGTATTCATTAAGATCCACCAAACGCGTTAGCTTTTCCGCGAGCGGCGCCGGCACTCCGTTTCGAATAAGATGCGACGTTGAAAGTTGCTTTTCCACATAACCTTCAAGAAAGCCATCCAAAAGTGGATAAGGCGGTAGCGTGTCCTGATCCGTCTGATTGTGGCGAAGCTCTGCCGTCGGAGGTCGCTGGATAATGCTCTCTGGGATAACAGCGCTCTTGTCTAAAGAATTGCGATAGCGCGATAAAGAAAAAACAATGGTTTTTGGCACATCCTTAA
This sequence comes from Candidatus Omnitrophota bacterium, assembly GCA_023247915.1. GTDB lineage: Bacteria > Omnitrophota > Gorgyraeia > 2-02-FULL-51-18 > 2-02-FULL-51-18 > JAHFFN01. The sequence goes on along the minus strand of JAHFFN010000018.1, from coordinate 6,062 downwards.
TCACAGCGAAGCCGCCCGCCATATCCCCATAAAGCGTGCAATAGCCTGTGGCAAGCTCAGACTTATTTCCGGTGGTTAAAACCAAATGCCCAAATTTATTGGAAAGCGCCATCAGGATATTGCCGCGAATGCGCGCCTGAAGGTTTTCTTCGGCGGCGCCGGAAGCCAACCCTTTAAAAGTTTTTTCAAATAATTTCAAATACCCCGAAAAAAGACTTTCGATGCCGTATTCCAAGCATTCGATCCCTAAGTTTTTTGCCAAGCGCAGCGCGTCAGATTTGGTCTCGCGGGACGTGTAACGGGACGGCATTGTCACGCCAATCACATTTTCCCGTCCCAAGGCATCCACTGCCACGCACGCCACGAGCGCCGAATCGATGCCCCCGCTCAAACCGATCAATACTTTTTTAAATCCATTTTTATGGACATAATCACGGGTACCAAGACAAAGCGCTCGGTACACCTCCTCGTCTTTTCCCAAATTTTTGTCAATGGCACGAGAACGGCTGCCAGAGACCGGCGTTTTTACTTCAAATAAATTCTTAGGCACTCGAATTACTTGAGAGTTTTTAGGATAATTTTTTTTATTTTTTCCTGACGAGAGCTCCATCTCCACAACTCGAAGGCTCTCTAAAAAATTTTCCTGTTTGGCTAAAATCCGGCCGGAAGCGTCCATGAGTAATCCGCCACCGTCAAATACCAGCTCATCTTGGCCGCCAACTAAATTTTGGTACAGCACCGCGCAACGATTTCTTAAAGCCAGCTTTCGAACCAACGCTTCGCGCTCCTTTTGTTTGCCAATATGATACGGAGAGGCTGAAATATTGATTAATAGTGCCACGCTTCCTGGATACTCCGCGTGGTAAACGGCTGACTCCTTTGCCCAGATGTCTTCGCAAATCGTCAGCCCTACCCGCGCTGAACCGATTTCCATAATAAAATTCTTATCCCCTTCAGCAAAATAGCGCTTTTCATCAAAGACGCCGTAATTAGGAAGATTGTTTTTACGGTACACGCCGAGCAACTTTTTATTGGCAAATACCGCGGCCGCATTGTAAAGCCGTCCCGAAGCGTCCCGATCGACAAATCCGACAATGGCGCAAATCTTTGAAGTCTCTCGACCGACGCGAAGCAGGCTGCGCCGGTTGGCCTCTACAAAATGTTTTTTCAACAAAAGATCTTCGGGCGGATAACCGGTGATCACAAGCTCTGGAAACGTGACAAGGTTTGCCCCGTTTCGGCGAGCCACTTCAAATGCTTCCAATATTTTGGTTTCGTTAAAAGCAAAATCACCCACCACCGGGTTTATTTGAGCCATCAAAATGCGGAGCTTTAGGTTTTGAGGGGATTTCATAGTTGGAGTGTCACCACCGTTTTGGAGTCCCGTTCCAGCGAGAGCCGACGCAATGAAATTTCAGGACAATGCTGTGAAATAATTTCGGAGAATTTAAGAAGCAGGCTCTCTTCGTCAATTCGGCGCCCCTCGAACCAAGGCGTATGCAGACGCAAATCCTGGGAATGGATTTTTGAGATGAGGTGGGTTTGAATTTTAGAAACAAACAGATTTTCCGCCTCTGCAGTGAGACGGTCTAGTGTGAGCCCGAGGCGATAATTGTGTCCTATCACTTTGCCATCCTGCTCAAAACTGGAGCTAAAGCTAAAATATTTTGTGAGCTCCCATTTCATGGACTGCTCAAAATTTTTATCGTTTGCCGATTAAATTCATAAACTCAGAACGCGTTCCCTTGTCTTCACGGAAAACACCGAGCATGGAACTAGTCATGCAGGTCGAGTTTTGTTTTTCCACACCCCGCATCGCCATGCACAAATGAAAAGCCTCAATCACGACCGCAACGCCGAGAGGTTCCAGCGCGTCTTTCAGTGAATTAGCGATTTGACTGGTCAAACGTTCCTGCACCTGAAGACGACGCGCAAACACATCAATCAATCGAGGGATCTTGGAAAGGCCGATAATTTTTCCGTTGGGAATGTACGCCACATGGCATTTGCCGTAAAAAGGAAGCAAGTGATGTTCGCAAAGAGAAAAAATCTCAATGTCTTTTAAAATTACCATCTCATCATATTCTTCGTCAAAGATGGCGCCGTTCAAAACTTCACGAACTTTTTTTTGATAACCGCTGGTCAAATAGCGATAGGAAGCTTCCACGCGTTTGGGGGTTTTCAGAAGCCCTTGACGCGAAGGGCTCTCCCCGATCGATTTCAAAAGTTCAATCGTTAATTTTTCAATGCTAATTTTTTTTGTCATAAAATGAATGTCCCGCTCCCAGGCGTTGAACCCAGAAGCGGGACTTAATCAGTTCAGCTTAAAAACTACTCTAAACGCGCTTTTTCCGGGTTCACCAAAGGCTGTTTCTTGGGGATCCAGAAAGTGATCAAGTCGATGGCGCCGGCACCCATACGATGAATGGTGTTCCGAGCTCCAACCGCTGTTCCTGCGACAAGGCCGGTCAAATGCTCGCCAACATTCTTACCTTTGGAAGCTTCGGCATGAGTCGCATCCAACACCTCCACCCAAGCGGTGGAAGTATTACGGCTGCCAACTTTTACGTTCTTAACCTGATCGGCACCTGTGTTAGACGCCGCATCATCCGCGAACGCGGGTGCGATACCCATTGCTGACACAAGAACCAACACAAAAAACGCCATTAATTTCTTCACTAGATGTATTCCTCCATAAGTTTATTCGTATTGTTACCAAGCAGGGTCATCCTAACATATCCCTATCGCCAGTGCAAGCAAATTATAAATTTGATAAACTTCTATCAATCTTTAACGAAAATTAACAAATTGTAAATCGATTTCGAAGTTTTGACCCTTCAAAAAAGCGATGGCTGCCTGAAGATCATCGATCTTTGGCGACTGAATACGCACCTGTTCCCCCTGAATCTGGGTCTGAACCTTCAGCTTCGCCTCTTTAAGACTCTTATTGATCTCTTTGGCCTTATCCGAAGGAATGCCGCTTTGAATGGTAATCACCTGCTTTACACTGCCCCCAACCATTCCCGTCTCCACATCCTCGTATTTCAAGGATTTGAGAGAAACGCCGCGCTTCACGCATTTGGTTTGAAGCATATCGACCAATGTTTTTAGCCGGAAATCGTTTTCCGTTTTGATCGTGATTTTTTTCTCGGCCTTATCCAAATCCACCGAACTCTGAGAGCCTTTAAAATCAAAACGCTGAGCCAATTCTTTCTTGACCTGTTGAACCGCGTTATCCGCTTCTTGCATATCCACTTCCGAAACCAGATCGAATGAATGATCTTTAGAACCCATCGCGAACTCCTTTAATTTAACCGTTCACCGCGTAGCGGCGCGTCAATGTGAAAATATACAAACCGGCCATAAACGGCCCAGAAAAAGCTTCCACGCAGGCCAAAATACGAAAGACGGGCTCGGAGCGCGGAATCAAATCTCCGTAACCAACCGTTGTAAATGTAATAAAACTAAAGTAGAGATTGTCCCAAAAGGTCTGTGCTTGTGTCGCACCGGAAGAAGGCACCGCAATTTTTAAAAAATAATAAATCAGGCTGAAGAAAAAAACAATCGCCAAAGAAGAAATAATCACGCGGTGAGGTTTTTCCGTATAACCGGACAAAAGATCCATCAAAAGCGACGGAAAATAACGAAAGTCCTTGGTTTTAAAGAAATGTCGCCTCTCCATCGTGAGCTCCCGGTAAGCAGCCCAGCTGGCGTCCTCATAAAGACCGTTGCGATGCAGATAATGTTTGATGTTTCGATACGTTTCGCAAGCTTGAAGCGCATTGGATTCATTAATCCCAGCTTGAGAGGGATCCACTTCTTGATCCGATTCAAAAAAATTTTTCTTTCTCAAATGTTTGATTCCCGCCAAATCAGCATTCCAAAGCACAGTCGAAGCCAGGCGAGCTCCCATAAAATCTGTTTGTTTGAAATGCGCTTCAATGAAATAGCTTTCATGAAGATCGGCGTACGCCAAAGAAGAATCCGAAAAAGCTGCTCGTGTGAGATTGGCCTGGCGTAGATTAGCGCCCACCAGATCACAATTATGAAAACGCGCGCCTATCATATCCGTTCCAGACAAATCACTCCCAACAAAAAGACAGTCGGAGAAACGGCACTGACTGAAGCAGGAGTTTTTTAGATCCAGATGAGAAAAATCAATGTCGGTGGCTTCGACGCGTTTCAAATGAAGCGCGAGAGCCTCTCCCTTTTTGGAGGAAGTGATTTTGGCTTTGAGCGTTTGAAGGTATTCAGATTGCGGAGAATGTTGCCAGCAGTTTGCGGAATAGCTAAGCGCGTGCTCCGTGCATCCGGCCTGACGGCACTGGGAAGAAATGTCGCTCAGCCTTTCAAGAGGCTTTGACACAGCGAACCAATCTCGCTTAAATTTTTGACGACGCGTATCCCCTTTTTCTCAAGGGTGGCAATTTTGTCTTGAGCCGAGCCTTGGGTGCCGGAAATAATGGCACCGGCATGACCCATCCGCTTTCCTTTCGGAGCCGTGGTTCCGGCAATAAAAGCAGCTACTTTTTTCGTCATGCGTTTTTGGATGAAGTCCGCGGCTTCTTCTTCCTGAGTGCCGCCGATTTCGCCAATCATAAAAACCATGTGCGTGTCGGGATCTTTTTCAAAAAGTTCCAATGCGTCAATAAATCCAGTGCCAATCACCGGGTCGCCGCCGATGCCGATGCAGGTGGACTGACCGAGTCCTACCGAGGTGATCTGCCAAACCGCCTCATAAGTCAGTGTGCCGCTTCTAGAAATCACGCCCACATGCCCCTTATTATGAATATAGCCCGGCATGATGCCAATTTTACACTCGCCCGAAGTGATGATGCCCGGGCAATTAGGGCCGATGATGCGCACATTTTTAGACCGAGCATAATCGACGGCTCGAATCATATCCAAGGTGGGTACACCTTCGGTGATACAAACAATCAGCTTGATTCCGCCGTCCACCGCCTCTTGAATGGCTGAAAGCGTAAAAGGAGCCGGCACATAAACCATCGACACATCCGCACCGGTTTCACCGACCGCTTCTTTAACCGTGTTGTAAACCGGAATGCTTCCAACCAATGTGCCACCTTTTTTAGGGGTCACGCCACCCACAAGCTTCGTGCCGTACTGAAGGCACTGTTGGGCGTGAAAACTTCCCGCTTTTCCGGTAATGCCCTGGCAAATCACTTTAGAATTTTGATTAACGAGAATAGACATGGGATTCGCGATACTCTTTTGCTTTTTGAACGGCCTGATCGGCCGCTTCTTTAATCGTCTTGCATGAAATAATTTGAAGTCCTGATTTTTTTAAAAGTTCTCTTCCTTCTTCTACGCGCGTTCCTTCCAAGCGAACCACTAGCGGCACATGAAGTTGAATTTCTTTGGAAGCTTGAATAACGCCTTCGGCGATCACATCGCATTTCATGATGCCGCCAAAAATATTCACCAAAATCGCCTCCACTCGCTCATCTTGCAAAATAATTTTAAATCCTTCGCGCACTTGATCCGCCGTGGCTCCTCCACCAACGTCCAGAAAATTAGCGGGCTCCCCGCCAGCAAGCTTGATCACATCCATCGTCGCCATCGCCAGCCCCGCGCCATTGACCAGGCATCCGACATTGCCATTCATAGAAACATAGCTCAAGCCAAATTCCTTGGCTTTGCGTTCGCGAGCATCTTCTTCGTCCGGATCTTTCATGGCCAGAATTTCCGCGTGACGGAAAAGCGCGTTGTCATCAAACACGATTTTGGCGTCGAGCGCCATCACCTGTCCGGACTTTGAAAGAACCAACGGATTGACCTCACAGATCGAGGCGTCTTTTTCGATAAAAAGCTGAGCCAATTTGGAAGCGACCAGCGCGATTTGCTGAGGAATCGCTTTATTGGAATACAGGGATTCAATCTTTGTTTGAATATCGGCGGCCGTGGGAAGTTTAGAGGGTGAAAAATGAATCTTGATAATCGCGGACGGGTTTTTTGCGGCCACTTCTTCAATCTCAACGCCGACTTCTTTGGAAAACAAAATCACAGGCTCACCCTTCGAGCGATCCACCACCACACCCATA
>JAHFFN010000059.1 GCA_023247915.1 Candidatus Omnitrophota bacterium | reverse complement strand
TGCCGATACGAACCAAACCTTTTTTATCTTCACGCAAACGGTCATACACACGATGATACGGCAAAATCAGATGAGCGCGCTCACTGATCCAAAGACGGCCTTTGACATGAAATCCTTTTTTCTCCAGCCCGTCGATTTCCTCGATCAGAGCCTGCGGATCGATCACCACTCCGTTGCCGATCACGCATTGAACGCCGGCGTTAAAAATCCCCGACGGAATCAAATGGAGAACAAATTGTCCGCATTCTTTGACGACGGTATGTCCGGCATTGTTGCCGCCTTGATAGCGCACGACAATGTCCGCGTCTTTGGACAAAATATCGATAATTTTGCCCTTCCCCTCATCGCCCCATTGGGCGCCGACCACCACTGTATTCATAATTTAATTCCTGAATTCTATTAAGATAAACATGCTTTAGCGGATAGCGGGTAGCGTTTGGCGTTTAGAAAAATGTTTTTGCTTTTCCTACCCGCTATACGCTAAACGCTATCCGCTAAAATTGTACGATAAAAAAACTCCGTTTTTATAGCTTGATTAATTTTGCGTCTAAAATATTTTTTGCTTTTTTGATTTCCCCGATCAACGCATCCGAAAGAGGGCTATCTATTTTTAAAAGCGTCTTCGCTTCCCCGCCGAGCTTGTCGCGACCGAGCGTCATGCCGGCGATATTGATGTGATTCGTCCCTAGCAGCGTGCCGATTTGTCCGACAATGCCGGGAACGTCGCGATTGGAGATAAGAAGAATATATCCTTCGGGAACCGCTTCCACGCCAAACTCGTCAATTTTGACAATACGAATATCTTCTTTGCCAAACACCGTGCCGCCCACCACGTATTTTCTCTTATCCGTTCGGATCTCGACTTGGATCAAGTTGGAATACTGGGAAGTCGTGGAGGATTTGGACTCGGTGACCTTGATGCCGCGTTCCTTAGCCAACACCGCCGCATTCACATAATTAACGCTTTCGGCCAAAATCGGCGTTAAAAGTCCTTTGATTACCGCCAACGTTACCGGTGTCGTTTCGCGCTCAGCTGCTTGGCCTAGATACTGAATGTCTAATTGCAAAATCTGACCTTCAATGAGCTGAGCTTGAAGCGTCCCTAGTTTTTCGGCAAGACGAATGTACGGACGAATCTGTTCCATGACCTCGGGATCTACCGTGGACATGTTAACCGCGTTTTTGGTGCCTTTGCCTTGAAAAAAGTCGACGATGCTCTGTGCCACATCCACCGCGACCGCGATCTGGGCTTCTTCTGTCGAAGCGCCTAAATGAGGCGTGGTGATAATCGCCGGAATATTGGTAATGGGAGAATTTTTTGGCGGCTCTTCTTCAAACACATCGATGGCAGCACCCGCGATTTTCTTACTTTGAACCGCAGCGGCAAGCGCCGCTTCATCAATCAGGCCCCCGCGAGCGCAATTAATGATGCGCGCGTTCTTTTTCATCTTCGCAAATTCTTTTTCGCTGATCATGTGACGATTTTCGGCGGTCAGTGGCATGTGCATGGTGATAAAATCAGAACGTTTGTACAGTTCATCGAGCGTCACCACTTCCACGCCGATCGCTTGCGCTTTTTCAGCGCGTAAATAAGGATCGTACGCGATAACTTGCATTCCAAACGCCTGCGCCCGCTTGGCGACTTCGGTGCCGATACGGCCTAAACCGATAATACCCAATATTTTTTCGTAAAGCTCAACGCCGGTAAATTTCTTGCGCTCCCACTCGCCGCGCTTCAATGACGCGTCCGCTTGAGAAATATTGCGAGCCATCGCCATCAAAAGACAGAAAGTGTGTTCGGCGGCGGAAATCGTATTGCCACCCGGCGTATTGATCACCACGATCCCGCGCTTGGAAGCGGCTTCGACATCCACATTGTCCAACCCCACACCCGCGCGGCCGATCACCTTAAGTTTCTTAGCGGCCTCGATCACTTCTTTGGTGATTTGAGTGCCGGAGCGTACCACGCAAGCGTCAGCGTCGGCGATTTCTTTTTTTAATTCCGCCAGCGGAAGCTTGGTCTTGATTTGCACATCCAGATTTTTTTGCGCGCGAAATATCGACAAACCTTCTTCGGACAAGTCATCACAAACCAGAACTTTGAGCATCTCTTTTTGAGCCAGTGTCGCGGTCGCCATCTTAGCTCCGCGCTTTCTGCTCGAGAGGCGATCCGGCCTTGGCCATCGCGTCAGAAAACGCGGCAAAGCCTTTCTTGGCCGCGTCCATCGTACCGGCAGCACCCATATGAGCAAAGCGAACGATTTTCCCTTGAAGCTCTCCCTGCCCGTCCGCCATCACGATCTGATGTTCATCGCGCATGGTTTTAATCAAATCTCCGGAGGCAATTCCTTCCGGCATAATAATCGCTGTCAAACCGGCCGCGGGTGCTTTGGATAATAATTTTAATCCGGTCGCTTGAACTTCTTTGCGCAACCACGCAGACACATCGGCATGCCTCTTCCAAACATTCTCAAGCCCTTCTTCCAACATCATCGTTAACGCCTCATCCAAACCGCGGATCAAGCTCACCGCCGGCGTAAACGGAGTGTCGTTTTTCTTCATCGCTTTGAGCGTGTCGGCAAAATTAAAATAATATTTAGGAAGATTGGATTTAGAAATCGCGGCAATCGCACGTTCATTGAGCGCCACAAAACCCAGACCCGGAGGTAGCATAAAACCTTTTTGGCTTCCGCAAACCACCACATCCACACCCCACTCCTCCATTCGCAAAGGATCGCATAAAAGCCCGCTGATCGCGTCAACCATCAGAAGCGCGCCGCTGGCGGCCGTGACTTTGGCGATTTCTTGGATCGGGTGACAAACGGCAGTGGATGTTTCGCAAAGGGTGATCAAAACCGCTTTGGCTGTCGGATTAGCTTTTAAAGCCTCGCGCACTTCATTGGCAGTAAACGCTTCACCGGATTCTTTTTCAAGGCTCTTAACGTCCATCCCATAAACTTTGGCGATATCGCGGTAACGCTCTCCCCACTTTCCGGCTGAAAAGGACAAAACCACATCTCCCTTGGAAAGAAGATTGGTGATGGTGGCTTCCATCGCGCCGGTGCCTGAAGAAGCAAAGGTCATGACTGGATTTTTAGTGACGAATACTTTCGCGAGATTGGCGTTAACGCGCTCCAAAATCCCCTGAAATTCTTTGGTGCGGTGATGAATCATTGGCAGCGCCATTTTTGCTAGAACGCGCGGCGGGACATTGGTAGGTCCCGGCGTCAATAATAAAAACTCTTTCATGGTTATTTCCTTTAATTTATTTTTTTAATGATTTCGCATTGGCGACAACTTCGTCGACCAACCCATAATTTTTTGCTTCTTCCGAGGACATAAAATAATCCCGCTCGCAATCTTTTTCGATTTTGGCGGCTTCCTGACCTGTGTGCTTGGACAAAATTTTATTGAGTTTGTCTTTCATGTTCTGAATCTCACGCGCTTGGATGTTGATATCTGTCGCGACACCTTGAACGCCCCCCCAAGGCTGGTGAATCATCACGCGGGAATTAGGCAAGGAATAACGCTTTCCCTTGGTGCCGGCCGCCAAAAGAACCGCGCCCATGCTGGCCGCTTGACCGATGCAATAAGTGGCGACATCGCACTTTAAGAATTGCATGGTGTCATAAATCGCAAGACCACTGGTAATCGATCCCCCGGGAGAGTTGATGTAGACGTGAATGTCTTTCTCGGGATCTTCCATTTGCAAAAATAATAATTGCGCGACGATCACGTTGGCCACGTAATCATCAATCGCGGTTCCAATGAATATCACGCGGTCTTTTAAGAGACGCGAATAAATGTCATACGCCCGCTCACTACGGCCCGTCTGCTCAATCACCATCGGAATCATAATGCTCATATCAAACCCCTTTGTAAGTTAGGCTTTCGTTTCTTCGAATTTGGCGTTCGCGATCAGAAAATCCACGGTCTTAGACTCCCGCATGCTTTCACGCAAGTCGTCTTCAAAAACTTTTCGCGCTTCTTCCAGAGGCCGTTTAGACTCCGCAGCGAGCGCCACCAAGCGCTTTTCCACTTCAATCTCGTCGGCGTGAATGTCTTCATGCTCCGCGATTTTTTGCAAAATAAAATACAGCTTCACTTGGTTTTGAGCTTTTTCGGAGGCTTCTTTTTCTGATTTTTCTTTTTCAGCCTGCCACCGGTTCTCAGGCATCCCCATCTGTAAAAATTGGCGATGAGATTGCTCCAGCAGCTGCTCTTTCTGCTTCTCAACCAAACCCTCAGGAGGCGTAAAAGAAACCTGAGCCAAAAGCTTCTCGAAGAGCTCGCTTTTCATTTTGCTCAGAGATTCAGACTGCTTGTAACCGGCCAAGTCCTTCCGAACCGCTTCTCGCAGTTCTTCCACGGTCTGCTTGCCGAAACTTTTGACAAATTCTTCATCCAAAGGTGGCAGTTTCTTTTCCTTAATCTCGCGAATATGAATCTTATAATGCGGCGTTTCATCCGGCGGCATTTTGACTTCGCGCGTCTCATTCACATTGGCGCCGATCACCTGATCATAAAAATTATCGTTTTGTCCGGGCTCCACACGAAGCAAGATGCCTTTCTTTCCCGGAACGTACTGGTCGCCTTTCCAAATCTCAACATCGGTCACGACAAAATCGCCGTGTTGCACCGCGCGGAGTTCCGCCAGAGGCACCAAGTCGGCTCGTGATTCCAGCAGAGACTGAATGCCTTTTTCCACGTCCTCTTCTTTGACGTCCGCGGATTCGCGCTTGAGCTTAAGACCCTTGTAATTTTTAACCTGCACTTCCGGCATCTTCTCGAACTCGGCGGAGAACGTCAGTTTCTTGCCGCGCTCCATCTGAATTTCTGAAATGGAAGGCAATGTCACCGGCGCCACTTTTTGAGTCGCCACGGACTGATGATACGCCTCAGGAATCAGGGACTTCAACACTTCTTCATGCGCTTCTTTTGAAAATTTCTTTTCGATCAGCTCAAGCGGCGCCTTTCCCTCACGGAAACCGGGAATGCGTGCTACTTTTTGAATGTCTTGGAATACTTCGCGAAAACGGCTTTCGACGCGTTCGGGCTCGACTTCCACGATCATTTTGACGCGACAATCTTTAATCTTTTTAAGGCTGGACTTCAATTTTTTCCCCTTGAAAATTTTTTGTTAATCTTTTTCGACGATTTTCCCGCGAACCTTGTGGTCTTTGACCTTGTCATGCTTGCGGCGAAGTTGTAGCTGAATATTGCCGAAACATTTGTCAAAAGCCGCGTACATATCCACACTCTCTTCTTTGGCGGTGAAACGCAGTTGTTTGCCCAGAAGCGTTACTTCGGCGATATGCCTGAACTTTTCAACGCTCAGAATCACATGCACGGACTCCAGTTTCAAACGGTATTTGTCTAACTTTTCAATCTTTTCGGTGATCGTGTCTTTTAAAGCTTCGGCGACTTGAAAATGACGTCCGCTAATATCGATTTCCATGAATTTCTCCTGTCATTCGTAAAGAAAGGCGACCTTGAGGTCGCCCCTACAAACAGACCAGTAATGTTATCACATTTCCCCTACATCGTAAACTGTTCGCCGAGATAGATTTTTCGGGCTTCTTTGTTGGTCAAAAGCTCTTCTTTGGTGCCAGAAATGAGGATTTTACCCTCAAACATGATATAGGCGCGGTCGGTAATGGCTAAGGTTTCCCGGACATTGTGATCCGTCAGGAGAATCCCAAGTCCCTTCTTTTTAAGCTCCATGATCAAGGCCTGGCATTCATTGACCGCGATGGGGTCAATACCGGAAAAGGGCTCGTCCAGGAGAACGCAAAGCGGGTGTGTCACCAAAGCGCGGGTGATTTCCAGGCGTCGCCTTTCCCCGCCCGAAAGCGTGTAGGCTTTGGAACGCCGCAGATGCTTGATGCCCAGTTCATTCAAAAGCTCTTCCAATCTTTTTTGACGCTCAGGCCGGGGCAAATCCAAAGTCTCTAAAATAGCCATGATATTTTCTTCCACTGTGAGTTTGCGGAAAACGGATGGTTCTTGGGAAAGATAGCCGATGCCCAATTGAGCCCGTTCATGCATCGGGTACTGTGTCACGTCTCGGTGATCAAAAAGGATTTGCCCATTGTCCGGCCGGATTACGCCCGTCACCATATAAAAAGTAGTGGTCTTGCCTGCGCCGTTCGGACCCAAGAGTCCCACCACTTCCCCGCGATTGATGGAAATATCCACGCCGTTAACCACCGCGCGGCCGTTATATGATTTTTTAAGCGCTTTTGTTTCTAAGAGAGCCATATTTATACGTGTATCAGTTGAGAGCTGGTTTTGTGAAGCATAATTTCCGGGCTTCCTTCCAAGTGCACCGCGCCGGTCGCCGGAATATAGGTCGCACGTTTAGAGCGCGTGGTGTCTCCTTCGCGTTCGATCAATACATTACCGACCGCGACAATTTCTTTGGCTTTTTTCTGCTCGGGGTCAAAAAACACATCCATCCGATTGGCGGTCAAAGAACCTCGCTCGTCAGTCACCTTCACATTGCGGTACAAAACAATTTTGTTCTCCGCGTAAAAAATTTTCATGGGGCCTTTGCAGACCAGCCGCGCGGTGGGAGATAAAAGCATCTCGATGTCTTGGTTGAGCTGAATAAAACTTTCATTCAAACGCCCGAAAGCGCCAACACCGTGAATCTTGGTAGATTGGTGTTTCACATACACCGGCGAATTGGTCTTAAACGTGCCCTCCGCCTGCGACCAACGCACATGATCGGTTTTGATCGTCGTGTCCCCTTTGATCTTGAGCGTCACATTGTCTTCAAGAAATACTGTCTCGCCCAAATCCACCTTGGCTGTGTCCCCTTCCAAGTTCCAAAATTTCTGTCCCTTGTCGTCAAATCCGGTCAGATTAAATTTTTTGAATTGCTGGTCATGACTTTCTGCGACGGCCTTGGCGGGCATTCTCTTGGAAGGCTTGGAGGGTGTTTTGGAACCCAAAAGAAAATACGCGCCGCCCAGCACCGCGATCAACGTTAATAAAATAAATGGGAAATGTTTTTTAGGCAGGTATGGCATTATCGGAGGTATATCGCGCCGTGACTGCGAACCATTTTCCCTGATTCTTCAATATAAGCTCCGACAGCTCACGAATCGCACCCCGCCCGCCGCTTTTTTGCGTCACATAATGCGCGACGCGCTTGGTTTCTTCCACGGCATTTTGAACCGCCACTGCGAAACCGGCCTGGCGCATCGGGGGAATATCAATCAAGTCATCCCCCACGACGCAAATTTCTTCGGGGGCTAATTTGAATTTGCGCGACACTTTTTGAAAAACTCTGAGCTTGTCGGAAACATTTTGATACAACTTGAACGCCTCGATTTCTTTGGCGCGCTTTTGATTGATGCGCGACTTCCGAGCTGTCATCATAATCGTTTTGAGTCCCGCGCGACTCAACAGCGCAAAACCAAGACCATCCTGCACATCAAAAAATTTGAGCTCGTCTCCGTAATTGCCCAGCACAATGCAACCGTCGGTGAGAACGCCGTCAATGTCCGTGATCACCGCTTTGATTTTTTGAATTCTTTCAATGAGCGCCAATTCCATTTTATAAAAGACCCGCTTTTAAAAGATCCTGCACATCCAGGTAGCCGACCGGCACGCCGCGGGAATCCACGACGGGCATTTCATCAATTTTTCTTGTGCGGAGAATGTCCATTGCCTCGGCGGCGAGTTGTTCGCCATTCACGGAGACTGGCTTGGCAGTCATCACTTCCGAGACGCGGCGGCCGAGAATGTCTCCGCCCTGTTTCAAATGACGGCGCAAATCTCCATCGGTAAAAATGCCGGTCATGCGGCCTTTGGCGTTGACCACCGTGGCGGAGCCGGCTCGAGCGTCCGTGATTTTAAAAAGCACGTCGCGCACTTTCATCGACTCCGGAACCACCGGGTTTTGTTTGCCGGTGCGCATGATATCGGACACCTTGAGTAAAAGTTTTTTTCCAATATTGCCGCCGGGATGAAATAACGCGAAGTCTTCGGCAGAGAAATTATTTTTTTCCAAAAGCGCTAACGCCAGCGCGTCCCCCATCGCGAGCATCACCGTGGTCGAGGCTGTGGGTGCGAGATTGAGCGGGCAGGCTTCTTTTTTGACGCTCACGTCCAGCAAGACATCGCTGTATTTGGCTAAAAGAGATTTGGGATTACCGGTCAGCGCGATGAGCTTGGCGCCGATTTTTTTAATCACCGGCAAAAGCTTAACGATTTCTTCGGTTTGCCCGCTATTGGATAGGGCGATCACGACATCCGATTTCATTACACGCCCCAAATCCCCATGCAGGGCTTCGGCCGGATGCAGAAAAAGCGAAGGAGTGCCGGTGGAAGAAAGAGTCGCTGAAATTTTTTGAGCGATAAATCCAGGCTTTCCCATGCCGGTCACAATCACGCGCCCCTTCGACTTTAAAATAAGATCGCAGGCTTTTTCAAA
>JAHFFN010000058.1 GCA_023247915.1 Candidatus Omnitrophota bacterium | reverse complement strand
CTGTAATTTTCTGAGACAGTCCAATGGACTCTCCCGCCAAAGCCGGCGATAATAATCACGATTAAATACAAACACTTTATCAATCGCCGGAACTAAATTCAAAAGCGCTTCCGTTCTTTCGTTGCCCACAAATCCCACCTTGCACAGCGGATCCGCCACCCTCACACTCTCCGCCAAGCGCAGAGTAAAAATAGCGTCGCCTATTCCAAAGGGATTGATGAATAAAATCTTTTTCATTTTGCCAGCACTCGTTTCAAAGCGTCATAAACTTCCGCAACGGTGATCGTCGAAATGGGTTTAAAAATAACTTCGCTTTTTCCGTCTCGCGGGCCCCAGCGTGCGGGATCGGATCCGGGAACGTTTTGAGCGTAAAGAGCGACAACCGGCGTTCCGCCGATCCACGCCACGTGAACCGGCCCGCTGTCGACAGACACCAGCGCCTTTACATTTTTTAGTCTTAAAAACGCGTTGAGCTCTCCCAAGGTGAATTGACCCGTCCAATCTAAAGACTTGGCACGCGTCAAACGCCGGACTTCTTCGGAAGAAGCTCTCTCTTCCGGTCCGCCAATCAAAATTACTTGAAGGCTCGGGTCTTCCGCCAACCGGTCGCACAACTCCGCAAACAAAGCCTCCGGCCAACGCTTTGCCGGATTGCTGGTGCCCGGATGCACCGCGATTATTTTTTTGTCGCTGATTCCGGACGACTGTGCGCGCTCTTCGAGACGTTTGAGAGCCCAAGGATCCGCGGGAAGCTCCAGCGTTTTATCCCACACGGGAGCGCCAAGAAGCCGCGCGAGGCCAAGATTGGAATCGATTTCGTGGCGCTGGGCGACCGCTTTGTCATCCTGTAGGGTTTGTGACAAAAGAAATCCCCATTTACGCCCCCAACCCACACGCTGACGGATTCCTGCCAAAAAAACCACCGCGTGCATCCATTTGCCGGCATTGGCGACAATTGCCAGATCAAAGCGGGCGGCTTTAATTTTCTTTAAAAAAATAAAACGCTCCCGAAGTTCGGAAGAAAATTTCTTGATCGAAACAAATAGGACTTCGTCGATGTCCGGATGAGCATTCAAAAGTCCGTTCAGGCTTTCGTCGAGAACCAACGTGATCCACGCCTTCGGGTACGCGCGGCGAATCGTACGGATCGCGGCCAGATTCATCAGTACATCCCCGATGCGATCCGTGCGGATGAAAAGAATCCGGTGAATCTGCGTCATGCTTTTTTAAGCAACGCCAGGCGCCTTCCGGCCCAAGCCATCCCCAGCACGAGCCACAGCATGTTGATCAAAAGAACCGAATGAAGATCCGTGTCCGTCGCGCTATGGATTAAAAAAGACAAGACGCCGAAAAAAAGCGCGCTCAAAGAAAATTGAAGCCGCCGATCCGGCATCTTTTGAAAAACGATAAAAATCGCCCAGAAAAAATAAATAAAAATCGCCAGGAAAGAAAAGAGTCCGGTCAAACCGATCTCGGAAGCCATCTGCAAATAACCGTTATGCGCGTATTGATTGTCGATTTTAAAACCTGTTCCTTTGTTGAGCGGTTCATTCTTGGCATAGGTGTTAATTCCCAATCCCAGCCAGGGGCTCTGACGAATCATACGAAAAGATTCGCGCGAAGATTCCATGCGCTCATTGACACTCCCCCCATTCTTCTCCCATAGAGAATGCATCCGGAGCTTGACCAGCGGCGGCGTAAAGAAAACCGCCCACACCAGAAAAAGCGCCAAAAATACATTGAGAGCGCGATTCCGGATCATAATCGCGAAAAGAAACACCGCGATGGCCACCGCGACCCAGGCACCTCTGGAAAAAGTCCCCCACAAACAAAACGCGTTCAAAACAAGCCCAAACCAAATCCACGCGTATTTTTTTTTGGAAACATGCCCAAAAAATCCGCAAGCCGCGCCCAAAAATAAAAAAATCACCAGCGACAGATAAGCGGAGAAATTATTGGCGTGGCTAAACGGTCCGGTCAGACGCCCGACCTGCGTCACAAAAGGTGTCATGGAGCGCCCCCGGAAAACTTCGATCCCTGTGACCCTCTGAAGTAGCGCGTCCAACCCCACAATCGTGGCGACAACCAGGAAGCAATCGAATAGGCGGTAAAATTTTTTCTCGGTATCCAGCGCCAAATAGACGGCCAGACACAGAAGGATCTGCCGGAGCACCTTGGTCATTCCCTGAATCGACGGACGCATGAACTGCGTTTGCGTCAATGACAGCGCGTTGCAAAAAAGATAAAGACCGATCAAAATAAAAAAAGGCTGGGCAAATTCGGATTTGCGGTTGGAACTAAAAAAAAGAATAAGCGAAGCGATCAGAAAAAACGCGTGGCAAATCTGAAACGGGGACATCGCGATCGGGATAAAAACAACAATGCCGCAAAGCGCGATAAACGCGGCGGATTCCAAGCGCTTAGTAAGCATTTTTCCTTGAAAAAAATGTCAGGAACAAAATTTTAATGTCCAACCAAACGGACCAGTTCTCAATGTAGTAGAGATCGTATTTGGTTCTCTCTTCAATGGAGGTGTTGCCACGCAAACCGTTGACCTGCGCCCAGCCGGTGATCCCCGAACGAATCGCGTGACGCGCCATGTAGCGCGGAATATCTTCTTTGAACTGACTCACAAAAAAAGGCCGCTCGGGACGCGGTCCCACCAGACTCATGTCGCCCACGAGCACATTCCAAATCTGAGGCAATTCGTCCAAATTATTTTCACGCAAGAAACGACCCAAGCGCGTGCGACGAGGATCATCCTTCACCGCCCAGACCGGCCCGGTCGCCGCCTCCGCGTCCGTTTTCATGGTACGGAATTTAATAAGACGGAAACGCCGGCCATCCTCCCCAATACGTTCTTGACCATAAAAAATAGATCCTTTAGAGTCAAAACGAATAAGAATGGCAAGCAAGAGAAAGAGTGGTGATAAAAAAATCAGGAGCAGGAATGAGCAGACGGTGTCTAAGACACGTTTGATAAATCTATTTTCCCAATCCACCAGCGGCGAATCCGTAAAGGATAGCACCGGCACTCCGCCGTAATACGCCACGCTCATCTTTGAAGTGATGAGCCCAAAAATATCCGCAATCCAGCGAAACGCTACCAAATCCTTTTCACAATCATGAATGAGTTTTAACACCGTTTCATACGGAACACCCGGGACAGCCAAAACAACTTCGTGAATATCCAAATTGGTGCGGAAATAAGAAGAAATCGTATCGATTTTTCCCAGCACCGGAACCCCGTCGACCTGCTGTCCCCTGGGAAGCGTGTCATCTAAAAATCCAACCGCCTTGGCGCTGAGCCGTTTATTTTTTTGGTAAAATGCGACGAGCTTCCGCGAGTGTTCATTGCAACCCAAAATCAAAACATTGCGCTGACTCCCCCGCCCGCGATCCACCCACATCACCACCAGCCCCAAAAGATAGCGCCCCAAACACAAGCCCACTCCCAAAATCGGCACTGAAATTAAAATATACGTTCTTGAATAACTGAAACTGCGGATAAAAAAGGTGCCGGCGGTTAAAATCACCACACTTGAAAAAGCGGCTTTCCATATCCGAGAAGACTCCAGACCAAACGTCGTAGTTCGCGGCGGGCGGTACAATCCGTATTGGCGCAAGAAAAATAAGAGAACAAGCGTCATAAAATTGAATAAACGGAAATAGAACGGGTGATCCGAAAAAGGGATTTGATCGGGAAAATAAGGTCCTTGGAAACGGAACCAAAAAACCAGACGAAGCAGGCATGAAATAATAACCGCGTCCAACACCAGTTGAACCCAAGGCATGAAGCCGTCCCGTTTACGGCGATTGGGAATCATGATCAATTTAGTTTTCTTTCCATAAACTCCGCGATGATACTTTCCATTTCTTGCTGGAAACGATGCTGATTAAACTTTTCGGCATTCTTTCTCGCGCCGGAACTCTCCAGCGAAAGACGTTCAAAACGCGAAAGCGCTTCATTCATCGATTCCGCGCTTAGCGCATTAAAAAAAACGCCCGTCACGCCGTCTAAAACCGTTTCTGTCGCGCCGCCTTTGCCATAAGCGATGACAAAACGTCCGCAGGCCTGCACTTCCACCGGCACAATCCCAAAATCCTCTTCCCCTGGGAACACCAGCGCCCGGCAACGCCTGTAATAATCTCTCAAAATTTCATCCGATTGCCAACCTAAAAAGCGAATATTGTCCGAGGCCGCCGTTTCCAGCCGCTGGCGTTCCGGGCCGTCCCCGATTACCACCAGCTTTTTACCGTTTTGCTTAAAAGCCGAGATCGCCAAATCTACCCGTTTATAAGGCACCAAGGCTGACACGATCAGATAAAAATCTTCGACGCCGACTTTCGGATCCTGAAAATAAAAGTCCGTGTCTACCGGCGGATAGACCACCCGAGCCGGGCGGCCATAGAAGCTTTCGATTCTCTTGCGCACATGATGCGAGATCGCCACAAACTCATCCACGCGATCCACCGTCGCCTTGTCCCAGCGCCGCAATTTTTCTAGAAAGAATTGAATAAGCTTTCTAACCATCCCTTTCTTCTGCCCAAAGTATTCGTCAAAAAATCCCCAGGCGTATCGCACCGGCGTAAAACAATAGCACAAATGCCGCGCCGGTGAACGGCGACGAACCCCTTTGGCGACACAATGACTGGTAGAAAGAATAAGATCGTGCGTGCTGACATCGAAAGATTCGACGGCGGAAGTAAAAAACGGGAGAAAATACCGATACTTTTTAAATATTCCCGGAAAACACTGAAGATAGCTCGATTGGATCGGATGGCTGGCGATGGAAGGCGCCACCTTGCCCTCTTCATAAAAAAGCGTGTAAATCGGTGCTGTGGGAAACATCCGACAAAAAACTTCCAGGCACTTTTCCCCGCCACGCATGCCGTTCAGCCAATCATGACACAGTGCCGGATTCTTAGGCGCGCTCATGCCAAAACCTTTCGATAAACCGAAAGCGTTTCAGCGGCGGCCTTTTTCCAGGAGAATCGCGCGGCCTGCTTCAAACTTTTTTCCGACATAGCGGCGCGCTTAGCCGGATCGGAAAGAACCTGGCATAGAAGCTTTTCCAAGGCATCTGCGTCTTTAGGGTGAAATAATTCCGCGGCGTCCCCGGCCGCCTCCGGCAAGCTAGCGGCATTGGAAGAGATCACCGGCGCGCCACAGGCCATGGCCTCAAGCACCGGAATTCCAAAACCTTCCCAGAGAGAAGGAAGAATAAAAACAGAGGCCAAGGAGTAGAGAATTCTCAAGTCCTCGTCACTGACTTCTCCTAGATACTGAATAAATTTCTCCCCCTTGACGAGTTTTTCGATTTCAGGAAACTTCGCGTCTTTGCGACCAACCACCACCAATTTCTCTGAAAAACCTTGTTTTTTACGCGCGCGGCTCATCGCTTCCACTAAAACAGAAATATTCTTATGCGGTTTTAATGTTCCCACAAAAAGCGCGAAGGTGTCGGTCAGCCCAAAACGCAGATTCAAATATTTTTTGGCGGTTTCTTGAGCCGCTGGTTTGAAAAATTCGGATGCGGCTTCGTGGATTACGAAAACTCGCTTGGGATCCAGTGCGGAAAATTGTTTCAAAAGATCGTTTTTTGTAAATTCGGACACCGCAATCACCGCCGCCGCTTTCTTGCTCAGCGTTTTCAAAAGAAATCGGACATAGGCGCGACCGAAACGTGACTTGGAGGCGGCTGGGTCATGAAGATAAATCAGGTCATGAACCGTCACCACCAAACGGCCTGGATAAAAAACAGGAATATTGAAATGCGGTACATGCAAAATAGCCGGCGCGGGTTTTAAGCGAGCCATCTCCCACTGCTCTTTCAGGGAATAAATCGGCGAGGACGCCCCCTGGAAAGAAGCCGAAGGATATTCGGCGATAGCTTCTTGGACTTTGGGCGAGCCGTAAAAAGTAAATTTAAATTCCGCGGGATTCTTTAGAAGCTCGAAAGAGGTTTCTCGGAGATAACGGCCGATGCCCGGATGCGGCCACATCCGCGCGTCTATTCCAATCGTGTGCGACATGGCTTTATGAAAATTAGAATAGCGTGTAGATAAAAGGAGCCAGCGCCGAGCCCTGCGAAAAAACGATCAGGGCGCCCAAGAGCACCAGTGTCACGAGAATGGGAGTCAACCACCACTTTTTGCGCTCGTTCAGAAAATTCCAAAACTCTTTCAAAATAGAAATTTTACTCACAAACTCCCCCTCGGTAGGGCTGGCTCAAAATTGGGCTTCGTGTCGCGTGCTATCTTCATTATTTATAACACGATCCGACCAAAAAGTGTCCTTTTTTTCATGGAATTTTCGATTCATAAAATCTTTTCCCAAGAGTCTCGTCAAAAAGCCGATCGGCGTGATTACCACGACAAAAACCACTGTCAAAATAATACGCGACATCACCCATCCCAGCACACACGCCAGAGCCATCCACGCTTTCTGGAAGGGTTTGAGAATAATGGGAAATAAAAATCCCGCCGAAAGGAAAAATACGGCCAAGCCCAAAATAAATTCCGGAAAAATCCCCTTCCTCCAAACCACCAAGCCGCTCCACAAAAGAAAAACAAGGCCTAGCGTTAACCCAAATTTCTTTAGGTCTTTTTTGGAGTTTGGAATATTTTTAATTTCTTCAAGAAGGCTGTTCATTTTTAATCCAATTCAAATTTCTTTTTCCAATCATCCTCTTGTTTTAAGGGCTCCTGCTCTTTTTTATCCAATAAATAATTTCCCAAAACTAAATAGTCCATCTCGGTTCTCATAAAGCAGAGATAAGCTTCGCTCGGCGTGCAAACCAAGGGCTCTCCGCGCACATTAAAGGAAGTGTTGATGATCACGGCTGAGCCGTATTTTTCGTCAAATCGCTTAAGAAGCCGGTAATACAAAGGGTTTGATTTTTCATCGACGGTTTGGATTCGGGCGGAATAATCCACATGCGTTACCGCCGGAATATCGGAGCGTGAAACATTCAGCTTTTCAATTCCAAAGAGATTCTCCTGAGCCTCCGACATCTTGTGACAGTGCTTGGCGTTCACCGGTGCCACCAAAAGCATGTAGGGGCTATCGGTATTCATTTCAAAATAATCGGATACTTTTTCGCGGAGCACGGACGGCGCAAAGGGTCGGAAACTTTCACGGAATTTGATTTTAAGATTCATGGTTTCCTGCATTTTTGGGGAGCGGGCGTCGCCCAGAATGGAGCGCGCGCCAAGCGCCCTAGGACCAAACTCCAGCCGCCCCTGAAACCAGCCAATGACTTTTTCTTGAGCGATCAAATCGGCTGTTTTCTCCACTACTTCGTCGTTCGACAGCTCTTTATAAGGAATCCGCGCTTCTTTTAGAAACGCCTCGATCTCCTCCTTTTTAAACTCGGGCCCCAGATAAGAGCCCTTAAGCTGATCCTGCTTATTATCCGCCGTGCGCGGTTTTTTAAGCACCTGATGCCACACAAAAAATGCGGCTCCGAGCGCTCCGCCCGCGTCGCCGGCGGCCGGCTGTATCCAAATATGGTCGAATATTTTTTCTTTTAAAATTTTCCCGTTACCCACACAGTTTAGAGACACGCCCCCCGCCAAACAAAGATTCCGCTTTCCCGTCACTTCCCGCGCGTGTCGCGCCATACGCAACATCACTTCTTCAGTCACTGCCTGCACCGAGGCGGCCAGATCCATTTCACGCTGACCCAGTCGAGACTCCGGCTTTCGCGGCGAACCGCCAAAAAGCTTGTCAAAACGCGTGTTGGTCATGCGAAGTCCCGCCGGATAATCAAAATATTTCAAATTCAAGCGAAAGGATCCGTCTTCTTTTAAATTCACCAGCTCGGATAAAATCAAATCTTTGTATTTGGGTTTCCCGTAGGGAGCTAAGCCCATGACTTTATACTCCCCAGAATTGACTTTAAAGCCGGTGTAATACGTAAAAGCGGAATAAAGCAGTCCCAAGGAATGCGGAAAGCGAATTTCTTTTAAAAGACGAATCTGATTGCCTTCGCCCACGCCTAAACTCGAGGTTGCCCACTCTCCCACACCGTCCAGCGTCAAAATGGCGGCCTCCGCAAACGGCGACGGAAAAAACGCGGAAGCGGCGTGCGCCTGGTGATGTTCCGGAAAAATAATTTTCCCCGGATGCCCCAACTCTTCCTGAATCAGATCCTTGATCCAAAGTTTTTGCTTGATCCACACCGGCATCGCCTTGATAAAGGAAGCCAATCCCTGCGGCGCATAGGAAAGATACGTTTCCAAAAGCCGTTCAAATTTTAAAAATGGCTTTTCATAAAAAGCGACGAAATCGATTTCGGAGGGCTTTAAATTGGCTTCTTTGAGGCAATAAGCAATAGCGCTAGTAGGAAAAGAAGCGTCTTGTTTTTTCCGGGTAAAACGCTCCTCTTGAACCGCCGCTAAAATTTCCCCATCCCGAATTAGGCAGGCGGCGCTGTCATGATAATACGCGGAGATTCCCAAGATAATCATGGGTGG
>JAHFFN010000081.1 GCA_023247915.1 Candidatus Omnitrophota bacterium | reverse complement strand
GGCCGCTTCCTTGGTGATATTGGCAATATCCGCCGGGCTCTTACGCACCGCTTTGCGAGCAAAACGTGCGATATCAATCGTGGGATCAAATTTAATTTTCGAAAGATAATAACGGAAAAGCTCTTCGCGCTCTTGGAGATCCGGGCGATCCACGTAAATCTTGCGGTCAAAACGTCCGGGTCTTAGAAGCGCCGGATCCATCGAGTCTTCGGCGGCGTTGGTCGCGCCGATCACGATGATATTTTCTTCCTTGGTGGACAATCCGTCCATCTCGGCCAACAGCTGGTTCTGAGTGGAATTGGTTTCCTCGGTGCCGCCAAAAGCGGAAAAGACGCGCTTGCGACCGACCGCATCGATTTCATCGATAAAAATAATACAACCCCCGTCGGCATAGGCCAGACGGCGTGCTTTTTGGAAAAGTTGACGAACACGTGAAGCACCGACACCGACAAACACTTCGACAAATTCAGCGCCCGACATGGAGATTAACGGAATACCCGCTTCGGTGGCGATCGCCTTCGCCAAATACGTTTTTCCGCAACCCGGAGGTCCCATCATGAGCATGCCGCGAATGATATTGCCACCGATTTTCTTGATGCGCGCGCGATCCTTGATCAATTCAACGATTTCTCTGGCTTCGAGTTTCGCCGAATCCATTCCGATCACGTCCACCCACTTGATGTTGACGGCGTCTTTTTTAACCTGTTTTTTCTTAAGCTTTTGAAGACCCCCTTGGAGAACCCAAGAGTAGAGAACGACAAAGATAACCGCGCTGATGGTCGACTGCAGACCCAGCATGGACAGCCAAGCCACCATGTAATCGCGCTGATAACGGTCGATGGATCCGAGCGCTTGAATGGGCCACCAAAAAATAAAAAAAGTCCACGCAACTACCGCGAGGATAACCCAATAATTCCAAAAAAATAGTTTTAGTTTTCTCCAGAACACTTTGAACCTCGATTTTTTTAGCGGATGGCGTTTAGCGGACAGCGTATAGAGAAAGCAAAGACTTTTGCTATTCGCTAAACGCTATCCGCTCTACGCTAATAATTTCTAGTGATTATTTTTCTTGTGTCTATCGCGACGACGTCTTTTTTTTCTTTTGTGCACCGCCATTTTATGGCGTTTTCTTTTTTTACCGCAGGGCATGCCTCGAGCTCCTCTTTTTAATAAATAACCTTATTCAACGGGTATTCAATAATCCCTTCCGCGCCGGCTTCCTTCAGCTTGGGAATCAAGTCACGAACAATTTTTTCATCGATAATCGTGTCCACGTCCATCCATCCGGAGGTCGCAAGATTGGATACGGTGGGCTGTTTCATGGCGGGTAAAAGCGAGATGATTTTCTTTAAATTTTGCTCGCTCACATTCATTTTGAGGCCGACTTTCGCCTCCGCCTGTATCGCACCGACTAAAAGCATCGCGATATGCTGCATTTTTTGTTTCTTTTTAGGATCCGCCCACGCTTTTTTATTGGAAATAAACTGTGTGGTGGAGTGGCAGAGCGTTTCCACGATGCGCAAATTGTTGGCTCTCAGCGAAGAACCGGTCTCGGTCAACTCCACAATCGCGTCCACAAGACCCGAACCTACCTTCACCTCGGTCGCACCCCAGCTAAATTCGACATCCGCCTTCACGCCCTTGCCTTCCAAGTACTTTTCGGTAAATCCTTTAAGTTCCGTGGCGATACGCTTTCCTTGCAAGTCTTTGATGGTTTTGATGGGAGAGTCATTCGGCACCGCCAACACCCAACGAACTGCATTCATGCCGGTTTTAGCGTAAATCAACTCCTGAACCCGCTCCACCTCCGAGCCATTTTCCAAAATCCAATCTTCGCCGGTGATGCCGCAGTCCAACGCCCCATCTTCGACATAACGGGACATTTCTTGGGCGCGGATCAAAACCGCTTCGATATCCGGATCATCCACATAAGGAAAGTAAGAGCGTGAGCTCACGGCGATATTGAAGCCGGCTTTTTTGAACATCTTAAAGGTAGACTCTTGCAAACTGCCTTTGGGAAGGCCTAATTTCAATTTAAACTTCGTCTCGGACACAAAACCCTTTCTTAAAAGATTATTTATATGTTATTAAAAACAAATAAGTTATGAAGAAAACAAGACGGACTTAAAGGTGATGTTAGAGAGTATAACATAGTCAAAATTTGATGTCAATTTACGGAGAACCCGCCTGTTTATTTTCCTTCACAGAGGCATCGCTAGCGATCGACTTATAAAGCTCAATCTGCTTTTGAAGCCTCGCGATCAGTGCGTCTTTGTCGCGCACCTCCGCCTCCAAGCGCTCCACTTTCGCCCGGCAGGCATCTTCGGATGTAAATAGTTTGTCTTCTTGAGCGGCCGCCAGACCCGAAAATCCGCCGGTCATGACACTCAGGATTAAAAAAATCTTAAAAAATCTAAAAAAGCTTATTTCCATGCGCTCAATTATACAACACTCCCATCCCATTTGCATTTATTGCCCAATCATGTATAATCCTCCGAATCATGCTTAAATACTTTCGCCACAAAGGTTTTCAAAAAGGGATTTATATTTTTCTGGCTCTCGCCGTCGTGATCACATTCGCGATCTCCGGCGTTATTTTAGGCGGCCGCGACTCCGGCAATTCCTCGGCGTCCCCGGGTAAAATTGATAATAAAAATGTTTCACTCCAAGACTATCTAAA
>JAHFFN010000057.1 GCA_023247915.1 Candidatus Omnitrophota bacterium | reverse complement strand
AAAAAAACCGCTACCATCGCTTTATCCAAAACCAAGATAAAAATCGCGCCACCGCCCCTTTTTGACCGGGTCAAATCCTCGGACATCACTATTTTCGGACGTCAACTGGCGAGTCTCACCAAAGCCGGTGTGCCGATCTTGCAGGCGCTTTGGATTATTTACGAGCAATCCCAAAAGCCCAAATTTAAAAAGGTTATTTTTGAGATTCACGATGAAATTAAAAATGGAAAATCTTTTTCGGATTGTTTGAAACATTACCCTAAATATTTTCCACCGGTGTATGTCGCGTTGGTTCGGGCAGGGGAGGACTCGGGGTCGCTAGAGTCGTCTCTTTTAAGAATTTCCGAGCATCGGCAGAAGCAAGAAGCGATTCTTTCGCATGTCCGCACGGCCATGGCGTATCCGGCGCTCATGTTTTTGACCGGTGTCGGCACCATTGTTTTTATGCTCACCTATGTGATTCCCAAGCTTACCTCTCTTTTTTCGACCATGGGAGGTCACTTGCCGCTTCCGACGCGGATCTTGATGCGGCTCAGTCATTTTTTTCAAAACCCTATTTTTTGGATCATTGTGGGCAGCGTGATTGTGGGGATTGTGACGGCGATCAAACTTAAGCCGTTAGCGGCTCAATCGCTATGGAGTCGCTTCGCCCTTCGAGCGCCGATTCTTAAGGATTTTATGCTCAAGTCGGAACTGGCGCGCTTTTCAAGAACCTTGGAACTTTTGATCAAAAGCGGCGTTTCCATCTTAAGAGCGATTGAAATCACGGCACCCGTGCTAAACAATTTGGTTTTGAGGCAGGAAATCGAGAAAACAGGCCGGGAACTTGCCGGCGGCGGTTCACTCGGGCAGAGCATGAAAGATTCCGGCGTCTTTCCTTTGTTTATGACCAATTTGATTTCGGTGGGAGAACAGTCCGGGCGCATGGATGAGGCGTTGTCCGAAATTGCGGGATTTTATGAGCATGAGACGGATGAATCCATCAAAATTATGACTTCGCTTTTGGAGCCGATCATGATTTTGGTGATGGGAGCCGTGGTGGGTTTCATCGTCATCGCGATGCTGTTGCCGATGTTTGAACTCAATATGATGGTCAAATAAGTGAGCAGGCCACGGATCCTGTCACCGGACAGCCCCATGGGTGCTCGTCCAGAAGCATGAAAGTTTTTTGAACATTTTCAAAAAATTTCATTGGACTGCGCGCCCACGGGGCGCCCCGTCCGGTGCCACCCGTGGCTAGGTTTAGATTTTTGAAGATAAGGCAAAATAATGTTCAAACTATTGTTGTGTGGCATCGCCTCTACCTCTTTTTTTATGTTAAGCGTGGTTACGGTACAGGCGGCGGATTGGGAAGAAGTGAAGGGCGACCATTTTATTGTTTATTACAAGCCGGGATCGGATGAGGGTTTTGCGCGGGAGGTGGTACGGAACGCGGAGATTTATTACAACCGCATCGCGTCGGATCTGGGGTACCCGCGCTATTCCAATTTTTGGCAGTGGGAAAATCGCGTGAAGATTTACATCCATTCGGATGAAAAAGAATTTCAGAAAATGACCGGACAGCCCGGATGGTCTCACGGGATGGCCAACTACACGACCAAAGAGATTCATAGTTTTCATTCGGAAGAAAATTTCATGGAAACGCTTCTGCCGCATGAAATTACCCATTTGATTTTTAGGGACTTTGTGGGGTTGGAAGGCCAGATTCCTTTATGGCTGGATGAAGGTGTGGCGCAGTGGGAAGAACCGCTCAAACGCGTTCAGGCCAGAAAGTACGCGCGATACTTGATTCAAATTGACCAGGAGTATCCGGTGATTGATTTGACCACCACCAATGTTCAAAAGCTGACGGATGAAAACAAGGTGCACGCCTTTTACATGCAGTCGGTGTCTCTGGTAGATTTTTTGGTGACAACGTACGGCCCCAACTCTTTTACGGAATTTTGCCGTCAACTGCGTGACGGGAAACGTTTTCAAGATGCGCTGGCGGCGGCATATCCCAACTCCATCAGCGGTTATGTGGATTTGGAAAATAAATGGCGCAAATACGTGATGGAAGATCCAGAGCAAATCGAAATTTATTCACATTAATCAATCGACGAGGAGGGGACTCATGAAAGTCTGCAAAAATAAAAAAGGTTTCACGCTGATCGAACTGATGCTCGTGGTCATTATTATCGGGGCACTTGTTGCGATGGTGATGCCGCGTTTGGCGGGACGGTCGGAGCAGGCCAAGGCCGGCGCCGCGCAGGCGGATATTTCGGCCAATATCGCGACGGCTTTAAAACTCTATGAGCTGGACAACGGTCAATATCCCTCTTCTTCGGATGGCGGTTTGACCGCGCTCATGACAAAACCGGCCAGCGCGAATAATTGGAATGGGCCGTATATCGAAAAGAAACCCATCGATCCATGGGGACGTGAATACCAGTACAAGAGCCCCGGAGCGCATCGCACCTATGATTATGATTTATTCTCACTCGGACATGACGGACAAGAAAGCCCGGATGATATCAAAAACTGGGAATAAAGGGTTCACTCTTATCGAAGTGATGGTGACTGTCTCGGTGCTGGCGCTGGGAACTATTTTGATTCAGCAGGGGCTTCTCCGATCGGCGACGGTTCTAAATCACTATTCCAATCTTTTGACTGTCCAGCGGTGGAATCATGAGAGATTTTGGGCGTCAAGGGACTCTCTTTTTTATACCAAAGATGCCGGGGAAGGAAAACTCTCAGGCAGTTTTACTCAGGCCAATAGAGAATTTCATTGGACGGAATCAGATCAGCTTGAGGGTCAGGCTTACCGCGTGACTCTTGATTTGCAATGGAATGAAGGCAACAACCCTGTCTCGTGGAATTCGGTATGCTTGGCCGCTGCCAAAAAAAGCTGAGTTCATGAAACATTCGCGCTCAAATGCCGGTTTTTCACTGATGGAGCTCTTGATAGCAGCGGTGCTCATTCCCATCATCGCCTTCGCGGTGTTTTCCAATTTTAGTTCCGCCACTCGTTTATGGAAAAAAATAAATCAAAGTGATTGGCAGGAAGATATTCAAATTTTCTCGGAAAAAACCGACCCAGTTTTCATGAACGCGCTTAAGTACACGCCGATTCCCTTTGAGTCAGAAGACGGGGAGTTAAGCTTCGCTTCTTTTATTCGCACCGATCCTAAATTAGGGGGCGATCATGGAATCGGAGAAGTTGTATATTCGTACGATGAGGCGCATGGAGTTCTTTTGAAGTCAGAAAGAAATTTAAGCGAACTGTTTCGCGAGGCCAAGCCGGTGAAAAGGCCGGTATTGACCCATGTGCGCTCCTGTCGCATTGAATTTTACGGCCCCACCCAACTGAGCCAAGGCTTTGAATGGAAAGACGAGTGGAAGGATGCCAAAGGAAATCTTCCTATAGCCACCAGGTTTAGTCTGGAAGTTGACGATGGTGGGGAGTTTCATGAAATTGCTCTAGTGTTTCTGATCCCGACAGGGGGAGCCTAACATGAAGAATCGGGGCAGTATCCTGGTGCTGGCTCTTTGGTCAGTAGTGCTAATGAGCGTCTTGTGTATCAGCCTTGGCTATGGCGTCCGGCAAAAAGCAGTACTGATCAATCGTCTGGTCAACGCCCAGAGTTTAAGAGAAATCACTTATTCTGGGATTGAACGCGCTCGCGGAGTTATTCAGGCGGTCAACGATCCGATGCGGAAAGCGGATACGCTGACTTCGCCTTGGGCTAACCAGTCTGCAAATTTTCGTGAAATCGCTATTGGGGATCGTGGCGCTTTTTCAATTTCTCATAAAGGGCGAGAGCTGGGAGGCGACCGTTGGGTGGATGTCTATGGCTTAACGGATGAAGAAAGAAAAATTCCTTTGAATTTTACAGATCCTCAAACAATGGCTGCTCTTTTAGAAAACACCGTGGAAATGGGACATAGCGAAGCCGAAGAGCTTGCTTATGCGATTATCGATTGGCAGGACAAAGATTTTGGGCATCAGCATCCGCAGTACGGCGCTGAAGATTCCGAGTATGGGGACTTGGATCTTCCTTACGAGGCCAAGGACGCGCCTTACGAATGTCTGGAAGAGCTTTATTTAGTAAAGGGGATAAATGCCGAGATTTTTGATAAAATAAAAGACTTCGTAACGCCTTTTGGGGAGGGTGCTGTGAATATCAACACCGCTCCCAAAGAAGTGCTGTGGGCATTGAGTCGTGACCAGTATTTGGCGGACAAAATTATCAAATATCGCGCCGGCCCGGATCAGGACGAAGGAACCTCCGATGACCGTTTTTTTGGGGATGTAAATACGATTTTTTTAGAATTAAATGGAGTTATTCTTTTGAACTTGCAGGAGCAGGCAGAGATTGAGAAAATGGTTACGGAGAATAAACTGACTACTATTTCAAAATATTTTTCAGTCCGATGCCGAGGAACGCTCAATAAAAACGGGTCTTTTATGGATTCAAATGCTGTTATTGATACCGACGGTCGCGTTCTTTACCACCACATCTCAGAGATTCAGTTGGCCAACGCCTAATGTCCAATCCCATCTTAAGCTTGATTCCTCAAAATAGAGCCCGCCGCGATTTGGTGGGATTTGACTTAGACGACGATTACATGAAGATCGCGCATGTTCGAATCACAAGTTTAAAGCGGGAGGTTTCCCATTTAGCGGGGCGTGAAGTGCGTGGCATGTCCGATGAGGACATCTCTTCATTTATCCATGAGACATTGGAGACGCATGGACTTAAAAATCCCAAAGCGTTTATCGCAGTGCCTCTGCATCTGGTCATCACGCGAAGCATTGAAATTCCTTCGCTGGATCCTCAAGAGATCCGAGAAATCGTGAATCTTCAGGCGAGCCGACACACGCCCTACACCCGCGCGGAAATCATTATCGACATGCTGGATCTGGGAGTGGTGCGCGAAAGTTATACCAAGGTTCTTTTGGTCATCGTGCCCAAAGAAGTGGTGTCGCGCCAAATTAAAATCGTTGAAGGTGCCGGGCTTAAGCTCGAAAAAGTTTTCTTTTCACCGGAGGGGATCTGCCAAGCTTTCTCTAAAATCGCCAACCCACCGTCGCAGGACGCTTCTTTCGCTGTGATCCACATGGACTCGGCCTTTACTTCTTTTATGGTGATGCAAAAAAACCGCATTCTTTTTGTGCGCGGGATCCCGGTAGGAGCCAATCATCTCTTGGACGAGCGCGAGATGCATCGCGAACGGTTCGCCGAAGAACTTCAAAAATCCCTCGAATCTTACATGGGAGATGAGATCGGTCCATCGCCCAAGGTTCTTTATTTGACCGGTGCCGCCGCGGAACATTCGGAGCTGGATGAGATTTTTTCAGACGCGCTCAATCTACCGACACGTCACCAAGCTTATTTTAATTATTTCGCGATCAGCGCTGAAGCGCGTCAGGTCGCTTCCGCCGCCAAACGGCTGTCTTACTTTAATCTCATCGCGCCCTTACTTCTTTATGACCGCATGCGGGTGGATCTGACGTCGGAGGAAAAGAAGCTAAAAATAGAGCTTGAGCATCGCGCGGTGCAGATGTTCACCACCGGCATTCTTTGTATGACGATTTTGTCACTTCTTTTCGCAAGCTTTGTGAGTAAGCTTTATTTTAAAAATGAATATTCGAAACGTTTGATGGCTAGGTATCAGCCGGTGATCAATGATGCCAAGGATTTGGAATTTGTGTTTGGAAAAACGCGGGTTATCAAAGAATATTTATCCAATCGCGGCCACGCGCTTGAAACCTTGTCCGAAGTTTACGAAACTACGCCGCCGGAGATCAAGCTTTCGGGACTGCATTACGAAGACGAGGGGAAGTTTGCTGTGAAGGGAACTTCCACGTCAATGGCTTCCGTTTTCGGTTTTGTCACGAATCTTGAGAAATCCAAGAAATTCAACAGCGTCAAAACCAAATATGTGACCAATCGCAATGACAAAGGGGTGGATGTGGCTGATTTTGAGATCGAGTGCCTGATCGATACGAGTGGTAAGGTGGAAGCATGAAGAAAAAACTTTTAGAGATGTACGCGAAGCTCTCCAAAAGAGAAAAGATGATTTTTTATATCAGCACCCTCATGATTTTATTTTTTATTTTGGATCGCGTCGTCGTGGGGCCTGTTTATCACAAGATGAAGGCGCTGGACATGAAGATTCAAGACGAAGAGATTTCGATTAAACAGGCTCTCCACGTGCTAGTACAAAAAGACAAGATCTTGCACGAAGGACGGCAGTACGAGTCCTACTCCGTGGACGCTCCCAACCCCGAAAAAGAGGCCGTGGCGCTCCTCAAAGAGATCGAAAGCACCGCCGACAAGGCCGGCGTGAGCCTTTTGTATGTGAAGCCTGCCAAGGATGAGACGGAGGGCGCCGCGCATAAGTTTTACGCGACCCTGGAATGCGAGTCCGAGATGACGAGTCTAGCGGGATTTTTTCACGAAATTGAAGGCTCAAACAAACTGCTCAAGATAGAAAAGTTTGATATCGAACCTAAGAGCAAGGATTCCAGCGTCGCGCGTTGCGCGATGACGATTTCCAAAACAGTTTTAACTCGCTAAGCTTTTTTAGCGTCCTTCGATTTGATCCAAGATTCTAGCGCGATGGCTTTTTCTTTTTCCTTCTTGTCTTTCAGCGCTTTGACCTGTTCGAGAGCCTTGTCCTTCTTCTCAAGCCAATAGTAAGAGCTTCCCAGGCCTAGATAAGCGTCTGTCATCGCGGGGTTGAGCGTTAGAGACTTTTGAAAGCACTCCACCGCTTTATCAAATTTTAAATCGGAAGAATAAACCAATCCCATCTGATACCAAGTCCGCGCAGAGCTGTCATTGAGTTTCAGCGCTTTTTCATAGTTTTCTATCGATTTTTTATAATCCAACTGATTGGCGTAAATCAGACCTAGATTGTTGTAAGCGGAAAAGCTAGGCTCCGATTTTAGCGAATCCTCGGTGTAGGTAATGGCTTTTTTCATTTCGCCGACATTGGCATAGGTTAAACCCAAAAGCAGATTGGCCTTGGGATCCTTGGGGGAGGCTTTGACCGCGATTTCGTATTCACGGATCGCCAAATCGTATTTCTTTTGACTGACCAAACGATTGCCGCGCGTGATCGCGTCTTCAAGCTCGGTGGCATGGGCGATAGGCGTCAGGAAATAGGCGTTAGGAACTAGAAAAGAAATAAATAAAAATAGCGCTCGTTTTTTTGTCATTTTTTTAGAAATACTTTCAGCATTTTTTGATCCTCGAGCGGTTTATCGTTGGCGCCTACCTTGATCTTTCCGATTTTTTCAACCACGTCCATCCCTGAAACGATCTCTCCAAAAATGGTGTGACGTCCGTTCAAATGGGGGGTAGGCGCTAGGGTGATAAAAAACTGGCTTGCGTTGGTGTTGGGTCCGCTATTGGCCATAGCCAGGATACCTTTTTTGTCAAAAGTCACATCCGGCTGGGTTTCATCCTCAAACGGTTGACCCCAAAGCGAATCCCCGTGATAGCCCGTGCCCGTGGGATCTCCACCTTGAATCATAAAGCCGGGAATCACGCGGTGAAAAATAATGCCGTCATAATAATTTTTTGCCGCCAGTCCCAGCATGTTTTCCACGGCCTTGGGCGCCACTTTGGGGAAGAGCCGCACTTCAAAATTACCCTGATTGGTTTGAAAAACTAGAACCGGATCGCTTGACTCTGTTTTTGCGGGAATTGACTTAGGAGTTTCTTTAGCGGCGGCTTGCAAATCTTTTATATTGGCTTGATCCAAGAGCTTTTGAAGCGCTTGGCCGGAAGGATCCGATTTCCGGATAGTCTCAATGACAGATTTGATTTTTAAAAGATCTTCCACACGCCGACGGACGACAGACTCCTCTTCGCCGAAGGTTTTTTCCACCCACTCAAAATACTTGAGACTACCGTAAGTAATGTCTTTTTCTTGAAACAGCCGTTTGAGTTCATTTTCCAGAGTTGCCGGAGCCACCACGACGCCTCGTTTTTCGGCTTCATGCAAGAAAATCAAATGATTCCATATTTCCGTGCGACGTGCGCTCTCCGAGGTATTTTCCTGAGCGGTCAGCGAAAAAAAAGAGATGGTTTTGGAGGCAAAATCATACGCCTCCTGAGAAACCGGCTCCCCAAAAATTTCTCCGGCGGTCTTCGAAGAGGAAAACGCGGGCGATGTGAAAAGAAGAGAGCCTAGGATGCAAAGGGCGAAAAGTTTGTTAGTCATATGGTAGTAGTAGTTTACTAAGTGTATAAATTTTTGTCAAATCCTATACATTGTTAAGCATAGGAAACATTGAAATCAACTGGTATTTCCTATAGAATAGGCGGCTATGAAACAAAACTTATTGGGTTTTTTGGCGCTGGTTTTGATCCTAGCGCTTACGGGGATACGACCGCTGTTGGCAGAGGAAGCCTCCACCACGAAAGCGGAGTCCGAAGACATTAATTTTAAATACAAAACCGTTACTACTAAAGAAGGGCTGGTGTTTCGTGTGCCGGAGGATATGCCCTTGGAAACACGTAATGGAATCATGGCGCCCATTCCTTTTGATGAATACATGTACAGC